>DATEBC010000001.1:0-3594 GCA_035288065.1 Sedimentisphaerales bacterium
CTGTGGCGGGTGGGGCAAGGTACTTGGCTTGTCCGAAGCCCGCCACAGGCGAGCTGGCCGTCGAGAGCGCGAAGAGCACAAAGATAATTCCAGCGAGCTTTGCAGACATATATGCCTTTTCACCTACGGCGGATTCTCTGCGTACTTGGTTGATAAATTCGCCAGGCCATCGGCCGGTTCCAGCGCAGGGCCGAACTCTGTCAAAGGCCCTGTCTTGCGGGTATCTGCCCGGTCGATGTCCTCCGCGAGGCCGGTTTGCTGCATCAGAATTTCTGTTGTAACGTCGGCGAGCTTCGTGATGTTGTCATTGGTACTGCCCATGAGAAGATATAGATCCCCTATTCTAATTAGATGAACCGCTTTTTTCGGGCCGAGATGGGCGGTCTCGACGATCTTGATCTTCTTGCCGGGCAGGTTCGCAATTTTACCCGCAAGCCTCTTCGATGCGTAAATCGCAACTGCTCCAAGAACAACAACGAGCACGACCGAGCCCATCATCTTGAAGAATAGCTCTCGCGTGCCCGCGCTATCGGTTGGCGTCGAGAGATTGGGGGGCTCGGCTCCGGGGAGAATTGAAGGCGTTTCTGCGAGTGTGTTCCCGCCGAAGGCGGGTGGGGTCGCCCGCCCATTTGTGCCGGGTTGCAGACTCGCCTCGGCCGCGCTCATACAAGACTGAATTACCGGCGTATTCGCGGCGGCAAAGAGGGTGTTGGGTCCGCCGTCGGCGGATGCCGCCGCCGCCCCCAGGGGACAAGTGCCGCCGGATATTACGGCTGTCAAGAACACAATAATTTGTATTTTGTTTGTTGCCACGCCAAAACATACCGGTAATTGAGCTGTCATTGTTCTATGATGAGCAAATGGCGTGCCGAAACGGGAATATCCGCGTTGATACGTTGTTAATGCACATTTGGCGGCAAAAAGTCAGCCCGACAGCAGGACAAGCTGTCGAAAAACTTGACATGCGCATAAATCCGCCATACATGGTGCTCCGGCGCACGTCGAAAGATCGATGTCGCAGGAATGACAGCGCGAATCAATTACTTCGAGCAATACGGGTAAGCGAACAATGGTCGCTTATCGACTATCCTTTTCTGACTACTGCTATCAGGATATGAAGGTTTTCTGAAATTGTCCTGTCGCCTTTTACCCAGTCTCCTCCGGGGCCGGCTCCCCACCAGAATATGCGCCATTGTGGTCGGTTGCTCGATAACGAGTCCGCCTGGGGGCGGATTTGATTTTCTGTGGTTGGAGCAAGGGTTTTTTGCAGGAAATCGGCTACGGCCCGGGCGCGTTTGGCGGATAGTATCCACTGCTGCTGTTCCCCGCCGCCGGCGGGCTCGCCTGCAAGACCCTGGATATAAAGTGTATCAGTTTCGGGATTGAGATTATTTTGGATGTCGAGAGAAAATTGGGCGAGGTATTTCTTTGCGGGTTCATCGAGGGCTGTGCGCCCGGAGGCAAAGGATATATCGGCAATTGTGAAGTTGGCTTTTTCGGCCGGCGCTTGGGAAAACAGGGTTCTTATTGTCTGGCTTAATTTATTAAATATCCGCCGCCTTCCTTCTTCCTCGTCGTCGATCGTTCTGCCCTCGGTTACTTCAGGGTTTTCCATATAGTATTTGATTTTGGGATTTCCGAGGTCCATGGCTTCGCGGAATCCGAAGCCGGTTTTGATTGATTGTAACATAAAGAGGGCCCGTCCCTGGTCGAAAAGCGTATCATCACGCACCTTTCCCATACTCACTATAAGAACGAAGAATGTCAGCAGCAATGTGATCATATCTGAAAACGTGATTATCCACACGGGCACCTGTGGGCCTTCATCTGCTGGTTTTTGTACTCGGCTCAATCTTGCACACTCCGTCCCACTAAAACGATTTCGAGCATGCGTTCATCTCGTTGTTGTCCTGATGGAGAGTCATTCTCGCCGAGGTCCTTGGTCGTAAGGGTGCTTGCCGTCGAAATGCTGCAACGATCAAGCTCGATGCCCTGCTGTGCCTTCAAAACCTCAATTACAGCCCACGCGCGTGACAGGCCCATCTGTGCGTCGATGCTGTCGGCGTCCGGCCCGTGTTCGCTGACCACGACGATGCCGGGTACGTCTTTCAGGAATGAAGCTATTAAGGCCGTAATATGCCGCCCCTCGGGTGAAAGAACCATGCTCTTACCCAGAAAGACTCTTTCAGACGGCATTAAAAGTGCCCTGCAGTTTTCGTATCTGCGTGTTTCAGGAAGATCTCTCAAGACGCCTTCAGTTGCGTCGGATGTCGTCGTGACGGATGGTTTTTCGGAACCATAAGCCGGCTCTTCTACAGCCCAAATTTGGTGTGTGGGCACAACGGCGGTATTGTCGATCGGGTTTGATTTGGTAAAACCAGGGAAAGTCTTGCGCATAGCCTCGCCCAGCGCTCGAATATTTTGCCGTTCATCGTCGCCATAAGAAGAGAATGTCACCAGCAGCACGAAAAACGTCAGCAGGTTTGTCATACAGTCGCTGAAGCTCAGCAGCCAAATCGGCGCACTGGCGCCTCCATCGGATGCTTGTCGTTTATGACCTGCCATTATACGTTTGCCTTTACTTCTTCTCTCTTGCTTTGCGAAATGAAAATCTGCATTTTCTCGCGGACGCCCGTCGGATTGGCGCCGTCGGCAATGGCGCACACTCCCTCCACAATCATTTCTTTTGTAGTTGTTTCCGCCTTGGAATAGAGTCCCAGTTTGCCCGCCAGCGGCAGGAAAATCAGGTTTGCAAGGATTGCGCCATAAAAAGTCGTTATCAACGCTACCGCCATTCCGGCCCCTATCTGGTCCGGAGACTGGAGATTCTTGAGCATCTGCACCAGACCTATGAGCGTACCGACCATACCAAAGGCAGGCGCAGCCGAACCCATGAATTCAAGTATCTTCTTTCCGTCCGCGTGCCGGTCCTGTAGATACTGTATCTCCATAGACAGCAGGTTCCGAATCTCTTCGGGCTTTTGCCCGTCCACGAGCATCGCTAATCCTTTGGCGAAAAAGGTGTTGTTGACCTTGTTGATTTCCTGCTCCAGAGCGATTGCCCCGTCTCGCCGGTTGATGACGGCACAATTCACCATTTTCTGTATCAACTCCGATGGCTGTGGTATCCTCGATACGATTGTCTTCTTGACCACGGAAAATACCCCAAGGAATTGCGGAAGAGAGAAATGTATCAGTGTGGCGCACAACATGCCTCCGATGGTAATTGCCACCGATGGCATATCGACAAATATCACCCAGCTCCCGCCGAGCATTATTGCCCAGCCGATAACTGTGAAGCCAAGGATTACGCCTAATAGTGTCGCTAAGTCCATAGCGTCAGTTCTCTTCCGTTATTTGCTTTAGTTTCTGGCAGAAGTAGGCGGCGAGTGCCGGCTCTGAATTCGCCAGCTCGGCCAGGAGGTTGGCCTTGGGCCTGTCGCCCATATAGTGAAGAATCTTTACGGCGTCATTGGGACTGCCGGTTTTGGCTTTGCTCATATTGGTTAGTATGGTGCCGGCACTGGCCGGATCCATCTTGTCGTAAGTTGCCGCGATAGTTGTCAGGTTAGCCTGTTCGGTCTTTTCAATCTC
>DATEBC010000002.1:0-3323 GCA_035288065.1 Sedimentisphaerales bacterium
CCGGTCTGAGCACTGGGCGGAATAGCTCCGGAAACGTTGAGAAGCATACCTCAGCCTGGAGCCATTCGGCATAGTTCTCCGGCTTGCCTTCATAAGGGGCTTTGCCGACAAGGGTGACCGGCCGCGAGCTTGTGTTGACAATCCGGATACGAACCGTATATGAGTCTCTGCCATTGACATACCGGCTCTCTATCTCCAGACCTACCTTCCGAGAGGGTATTGACACGAATCTTACCTGCTGCTGTGCATGTTGTGGACGGGATCGGTGCCGCTTCCCAGGCTACTCGAGAATGGAGTCATAGATTATCGGTTTGACGGCGTTTTCCAGTTGGCCGGAGTAGGGCATGCGCTGGGACAGGGCAATTACGATAAGGTCGTGCTTCGGGCAGACCCAGAAATGCGTACTGGCCATTCCTCCCCAGCCGTATTCCCCTTTGGGAAATCTGCCGTTGTCGGTCCGCACGGAAAAGCCAAGCCCGAATCCCCCGCTATCGTCTCGGGTAACGCCTTCGGGGAGCTGATTCTCAGTCATCATCTCCACCGTCTCAGTGCGCAGCAGCCGTTTGCCGTCGAGCCGGCCTTTGTTCAGCAGCATTTGACAGAAACGCAGGTAATCGGGTGCGGTGGAGACAAGACCGCCTCCGCCCGAGCGCATTACCGGCTCTTTGAGATAGCGGCTCGCGGCCGGGTGGTCGGAGACGCTCAGCCAGAAACTGTAGCAAACGGCGAAGCGATCAACCTTTTCAGCGGGGACGTAAAATGCAGTATCTTTCATGCCGAGGGGTTTGAATATTCTATCTTCAAAGAACTTATCGAGCGGCTGCCCTGAGACTCGCTCGACTATATAGCCGAGCATATCGGCTGATACGCTGTAGTGCCATCTTGTCCCGGGCTGATAGAGCAGTGGAATCTCGGCCAGTTTATCCACCATATCTTCAAGGCTGCTTTCCCTATCGAAGACGGCCTTTTCTCTGTACATTTGGTCAACGGCGGTATTGCCGAAGAAGCCGTAGGTCAGGCCGGAGGTATGGCGCAGGAGGTCGCGGACGGTCATGTCGCGTTTGGGGTCTTCGTTGCCGGATTCGGCATAGACTTTCAGTCCCTTGAATTGGGGGATGTATTTCGAGACGGGGTAGTCGAGTTTGATCTTGCCTTCCTCGTAGAGTATCATCAGGGCCACGCTTGTAATAGGTTTGCTCATCGAGTAAAAACGCAGGATCGTGTCCTTAGCCATGGGCTTTTTGGCTCTTATGTCCATCATGCCGAATGTCTCGAAGAAGGCGATTTTGCCCTTTCGGGCCACGAGAACGGTTGCCCCGGCCACTTTTTTGTCGTCCACAAGGCCCTGCACGGCGGTCTTGACGCCGGCAAGCTTCTCCGCGGACATGCCGAGGTCTTTTGGAGAAGCAAGGGATAGCTCCCCGGCATATCCAATGCACGAGAGGACAGGACAGAATAACGCAGCAATCAGTATCGGCCGGGTAGTTTTCATCGAATTGCTCCTTTCAAATAGCGAGCTTCTGCACGAGCCTGATTTGCCCTATTCCCATGTTCACAGCCCAGCAGGCTGCCAAACGGCGATCCGCGGGGAAATGCGCAAGAGGATAAGAGTTCTGCAAAATTGCAGGTTAGGCCTACTTAATAAAAGAAAAAATCGGTTCTTGATTTTTTCTTTTTAACGCGAACATATTCTCAGACAAGGGGTTAGGCGATTATTGAAGAAAATCAGAAAGACGATTTTCTTCAACAATATAGGCCTAACCTGCAATTTTGCAGAACTCATCAAGAGGATAGATATGGAGAAAGAGCCTGCCGGCGATTAACGGCCCGGCAGGCTCGATACAACGTGCGTCAATTACTGTGTGGTCGAGCTGCTCGTACGTCTTCCAAACGTGCGGACAACCTTCTTACCAGTAATCTTTGAGGTTCCGCGAGGCGTCTTCATCTCGCCGGTCAGCTTCATATCAGGCGTCCGGCCTTCTTCGCCGGCAGGCTTCGCCTCAGCTATCTGCCCTTCAAAGTTCATCTCGAATTGTTGGTCGCCGAATTCGAGAACGGTTTTGAAGCTCACTTTGTCGCCGTTGAGATCGACCGCTTTTATGGGGATCGCCCCGTAGAGAGCACTGAGGTCGGGGTTGACTTTCAGCCTTTGTTTGCGAGCGCCCTGCTCGGACGCAATATCGAGATTCCACGTCCCGATAAGGGCGGCGCCGACCCGCTTTCCCTCGAGCGTGCCTTCTCCCCGGTCGGACTTTGCTACGCCGGAGAGCGTATCGGTCTGCCGGTCTATGCTTCCCTCAAAAGTCGATTCCCATTCCTGGTCGCCCATCTTGGTCTTTCTCTTGAAGGTTAGCTGCCCTTGTTCGTACTGAACATCCGAGATCGTGTGCTCGACCCGTTCACTCTTCATTTCGGCTGTAAGCTTGCCTTCCTTATCCGCCTTGATGATGAGCGTGGAAGTGAATTCCCTCTCGCCCATTTTCGACTTCACGTCCCAGATCCCGACGGCCCTGGGCATTCGCGGGCTTCGCTTGCCCTCGACCGCAGACTCGCCCCTGTCACTGGTGAGAGTCCCCGTGAGGTTGCCCTGCTCGATCTTTCCGGCGAATTTCGAGGTGAATTCATTCTCGCCGAATCGATTGGTCTGGGTGAAGCTGAGGTTGCCTTGCTCGAACTTAACGTCTTTGAGCTCGCTGATTCCCCAGAAACTAATCGACTGTCCGGTTAAGTTGCCTTCCTGGTCTCTTGAGAATGCCAAAATCGAGCTCATCTCCCGCTCGCCGAACTTGATCTTGATGTCCCAGTCGCCGTACAGTCCAAATCGGCCGCTGCCGGGTGAAGGCGACTGTTCCGCGCCCTGGGCTGAAGATACGGCCAAGACAACAAGCATACAACACACCACTGCCTTGGTAAATCTTTGGTTTATCATAGTGCCATCCTTCCAAAAGAGTAATAAGTTGCATAGCCGTTTTGTACTTTACGGAGCTTGGACTGTCAATGGGTTGTTTTCGTATTGCGTATTGGTGGGGAGATGCCGGATGCTCGATACTTGATTGTTGAGGGGACGGGATTGGGTTTGATTGGCTTTGTTTTTTTGGCTTTGGTCGGGGCGGAATATTGCGGTAAGTCCCTGTGGGATAAGAGGTTGCGTTGTTTTCTGCGGTTTGGAAATTGGGTTTGTTTTGCATAATTGACTTGTAGCCACGAGGCACTAAGAAAAGAATGAACCACGAAAGGACTTGGTGCGGCCTTTGGCCGCAACCAAAATTATTGCCACTAAGACACTAAGGCACAAAGAAAAGAGCAAAAGAAACGGCCACGAA
>DATEBC010000003.1:0-2413 GCA_035288065.1 Sedimentisphaerales bacterium
GGCGGTTTTGTTTGGCTTGTATTGTCGCCCCGCCGGCTTGTCAGATTGCTGCAGCATTTGCAGTTGTATGGTGAATACTACCGGAGGTGTCGGACGGAAGATGTCCGGCGCGCGGCCAGAAAGAGAGTGGTCAAAGTCTAAGGCAAAGGAGCACAAGCAATGCAGAATAAACCAATAGGGTATATAGTGTGGCTGGCGATCATGTGTTTGGTTGCGGTTTCGATTACCGTCGCGCTCTTCTTAGTGCTGGTTCCGTTGGCAAGCCGGGGGTATGCGTTCTATTTTGCGGTCTCGGTGCTCTGTGCGGCTGAGCTGGTTTGCTTTGCGTGGCTTGTAAACTACCGGCTGAGCAGATTCTACGAAATTCGAATCAGCGGCGCCACGCAGATAACCATCCATGTCCTGATTGGGGCGTATTTTCTGGTTACGGTGATTTTCGCACTTATTCTTGCGCCGAGTCCTTCGGAAAGTAAAGGGTTTTTCAATGCCGTGACGTTAGTGTATGCGGCGTCTGTGTTTGCCCTTTTGCTGGCGGCGAGCATGTTGTATGCGAAGGATATTGCCCTGGTGGCGGAAAACGTCCGGATTCGGGCACAGGGCAGAGCCTTGCGCGTGCTCGAATTGGATGCCGAGCAGATTTGCATGACCTTGCGGGACTCGGCGAGGAAAAATTCCGGTGATGTTGCGGCGGTTGACCGCGTGGTCAAGAAGATAGAAGGCCTGCGAACGAGCTTGCAGTATGCGCCCGGCAGGAAGCCGGGGACGCTGGAGGAGGACGAGCGGAGTATAGAAGACATAAACAACAAGATCAACAGCGGGCTTGAGGCGTTGACGCAAAGCGTTGCGAATATGGGCGGGCCTGACGGGTTCGGCCAGAAGCTCAACGCCGTCGATTCGACTGTAAATGAAATCGAAATGTTGCTGAAGAAGCGTCAGCAACGGCTCTTGGTTTAAGGAGAAATATCGTGTTTTTTAACGTTGTCGAATATCTTGACCCGACCGGCGAAGTGATGGTTGCGCGGATTCCGCCAAGCGGCAGCGGCGATTTCACGACGGGGTCGCAGCTAATCGTTCAGGAAAATCAGATTGCCGTTTTTTACCGCGACGGCCAGGTAGCGGACCAGTTCAAGGCGGGAAGATATACGCTCAGCACGCAGAATCTCCCGATCCTGAAGACGCTGACGAAGATGGTGTTCAAGGGCAAGTCGCCGTTTCGTGCCTATGTGTACTTCGTCAATCTTAAAATGTTCATCGACCTGGGCTGGGGCACTCCGAATCGGATTCTATATCGCGATAGCACGTTCAAGATGGGCGTGAACCTCGGAGCCTTCGGGACGTGGAGCGTGCGGATCATCGATCACGTTCGTTTTCTAAATACGATAGTGGGAACTCAGGGGATTCAGGATACTCCTGCCATCGAGGAGTTTCTGCGAAAGATCATTGCATCTCGGTTTGCAGGGGTTCTGGCACAAACGCAGACGAGCGTCTATGACCTGCCGAGCCGGTACGATACCCTCGGTGCCAGGCTCAAAGACGCCACTCGGCCCGAGTTTAGCCGGTATGGCCTCGAGCTTGTCGATATTGCGGTAGTGAATATTTCGCTGCCGGACGAGGTTATGCAGCGAATCGACGAGCGCAGCCGGCTCGATATGTACGATAAGGACGACATCGCCAAGGCGCAGGGCCTGGCAATTGCCGATGCACTGCCGGAGGCTGCCGCAAATCCCGGCGGCGCCGCCGGCGCAGGTGTCGGTGCCGGGATGGGCATAGGCGCAGGACTCGGATTCGGGCAGGTCATCGCCAACAATCTCGGTCGCAATATCGCGGGGACTCAACAGGGCGGTGCGGTTCCTCCGCCGCCACCTGTGGTCCAGTGGTATGCGTATGTCAATGGCAGCCAAGTGGGGCCGATGACGCCGGGGCAACTATGGGCAGCCGTTCAGAGCGGACAGGTCACCGGTGAAACGCTTCTCTGGCGACAAGGAATGGCAAACTGGACCGCGGCTGCCGGCGTGCCTGACCTGGCGAGCGCTTTTGGAACTCCGCCGCCCCCACCGCCTCCTCCTCCTGCAGGCGGAAGTTATTGATGTCTGAACGGTTAGATGAAGAGTGCAGCTTTAACCCGCCGAGGCGGGCCCGCGTAGGCGGGAATCCAGTTTACCCGCTGAGGTGGGCTGGATTCCGGCTCAAGGCCGGAATGACCCGCCGTGGCGGGTGTGGCCATCTTATTGAGACTCCTCATTTTGCTATTCAAACATCAATACTCTCACTCATCCGGGGCAGTGGGGCTGTTGAAAAACATCAGATGGCTCAGTCGCCACACCATCCGTAACTGCACAATGTGCATTTCCACGTCATTGCGAGGAGGCCGAAGGCCGACGTGGCAATCTCAAAATGTTATTTGCGGGCTTTT
>DATEBC010000004.1:0-5231 GCA_035288065.1 Sedimentisphaerales bacterium
GCACACCAAAGTGATGGGGACCATCAGCAACGCCCTTGCGACTGTGGGCGAGGCGGACATCTTTGTTGCAGAGCAGCTTGCCGAGGTGGTGACCTATTATCTCTACCAGCAGCAGAAGGGTCGGAATGTAAGCAGCGGCGAGATATTCTCGATAATCAAGGCCGTGCTGAGCGCCACGGGCCACTCGGATGCGGCAGTCGCCCTGAACGAATATCATTTCGAGCGGCGCGTCAAGCGTTCTCGGGTGCAGGTTGCCTCGATTGACGTTCGGGAGCTGAGGGATGCGAAGCTGCTTGCCAGAGGCGAGGAGCTGGACGGAAAATGCCGATGGGACAAGTCCGTAATAGTGCGGAGCCTGGCGACGAAACACGGCATTGCTGAGCAAACGGCCCGGGCTATTGCATCTATGGTCGAAGAGAAGATCTTCCGTATAGGCATGACACTTGTACCTGCCAGCTTGATTAAGCAGCTTGTCTTAGGCGATACGGCAGCGGTACTGCGGGCACAAGAGCAGCTTCAAACCGTTTGAAACTGCAAGAATCTCTGTCCGGCAGAATAGATGCGGAAGGTCTGGCGAGACTGTCTGTGCAGCAAGAACGATCGTACTGTGCATGGCGATTCATTTAATTGGGCTCTTGGCGATTATTAAATGCAAGTGCTTGTGTTACAAGTACTTCTGATAAACCCTCTAATAATTCTCAGGGGTTTTTATTAATTCTCCGGCAGACCGCCCCCAGTTCTACAAAGGGGAGCCAGAAGTCAACACCCACTTTGGACACCTTCTGCTTCCGCGGTTTTCTATGACGCGACGCTTGCAGGACATCTCAGCAAGTAGATTGTTGATCTTTACTTTCTTCTGCAGATCTGTGAGGACCTCCGGCAGCTTGTGCGTCAGTAGCTGGTCTATCTCCTTCCTTGCAGCGCACCCATTCTCCCGGATAAATTCGAGAATCATGTCCTGATAGTATTTCTTATCGAAGCCTCTGTATTTGATGTAGTCAGCTTTCGTTTCAGTTGCCGCCGCAATCTGAGAAAACAGGAACACGTTTGGATATCTGCCCTCAACAAGTTCCTGTGACTTGAGAATTGTGTGCTCGTCCTTGGATATGGGGATTCGCTTTTGGACTTTATCTAGAAGCATCACGGTCGAGAGATTTAAATCCCTGTTCTTGATTAGTAATCGTGTGTATTTCTCGTCAAGAATCTTGCCTTGTATCCTGACGCTGACTGTATTGGGTCGAGTAAAATCGTAGTCAGGCAGTGGGAAAAATCTTTCTTTTTGTGTGTTGAACATCCTTTTTATGCCGCCGCCGATTGTGTCGATCATGTTGAGATTCACCATCGCCTGCGATAGGAATGGGTTTCGGTAGAACGCAGGCGGCGAATCCTGTCTGATGACGGTCTCCACGTCTCCTGGAATGAAGCCCCCCACGTTGCTGAATATCAGTTCATCAAGGTGCTCATTGACGTTGATTTTGCCCCGCAGGGTGTAATCCTGGTGGGCGATGCAATTATGGAGTGCCTCGCGAATCACCCACGGGTCATACTTCGTTATCTCTATTGGGAATAGCGTTTCGTGGGGCAGGTAGCGATACCTTAGGTTGCGGATACTCGAGAGCACACCGTCAACGTTAAGAATGAACGGAGGACCAAAATGTTGGTAGTCTCTTTCTGTGCCAGCCGCATCCTTCAAAATCCATGTTATCCTCGCCACAGATGGGGTAATGAAATGTTCGGATTCTTCTTTGCCGAGGAGTATGATTGCTGCGGCCGTGATCTTCCTGCTAATCGTTAGCTTGGCTTTATTGAGGAACGTAAAGTCGTCCCACAGGTCGATCTGGTCCGGTTTTTCAGGGTGCTTCTGCTTGTATTGCTCCCTCGCTTTGGTAATTGCTTCGGGTGCCAAGTCGCCTATCGTGGCGCTTTCATATATCTGTGCAGTCCAGTCGGGCTTAGTCTGGTCGCGTATTCGTTCGATTTCCTCCAAACTCAGAGCATTAATCGACTCGCCCTCCCTGCCGTAGTAATGGCCTTTCCAACTTGTAGGGATCCCATTAGAGGCCGGGGGAATTTTGAACATAATCACGCGTTCTTCACCACGCAGCAGTGTATATATCATCGTAAATGTGATGCGGTTGTTGGTGTGGTTAGCCATCTCGGATTTCAAGTTGTCCAAATCGCTCTCGCCCGGGCGGTAGTTAGTGCCCACCACTTTTCTGTCCCCATCCCGTACCCCAAGGACAAGCCAAGCACAATCTTTGCCATTGAGATTGGCTTCGTTACTTAACGCAGAGAAATATCGCCCAAGTTTGTCAAAATCGAAGGTTTGTTTGGCCTCTTTGAATTCGACCCACTCGGTCTCCTTCGGCAACAAGAGGAGTTGCTCAAAGGTTTTTCTGCGTTCATTTGTGGTCATAGCATTGGCTCCTTGGAAGCGCCAATTTTAACGCTTTACGCTCCGCTATTCAATGTGGCGGAATCGTCTTGATGAAAGCTTTCGAACGACTGAGGATCTGTTCCGGTGGTTCTTCAGGCTCGATGTCGAGCCAGTTGACGTTTTTGAAGGTCTTAAACCAGGTTCGCTGGCTCTTTGCTAATCGGCGGGTGTTCTTTTTTATCAGTTCGACGGCATCATCCAAATCGATTCGGCCGGCCAGATGGTCGATTATCTCGGCGTAGCCTATGGCGCAGCGTGCTTGTTGGCTTAATGGTTTGTCCTTAGCCAGCAGGGCACGGACTTCGTCCACCAGTCCGGCGGCGATCATCGTTTTTACCCTTGCGTTGATTCTTTTACCCTCCTGGTCTTTCTGTCGCCGCAGTCCGATTATCGTCCAACTATGTTTCGATGCTCGATCCCGGATACTCGATTCTCGATATGCCCTTGCGAAGCCGCCGCAGGCGGCCCCTGTGTCCTCTGTTTTCTGCCCTCTGTTTTCCACCCATTGCTGCTGAAAGGTCGAGATGGGCTTGCCGGCAATTTCATACACTTCCAGAGCGCGGATTATTCGTTTGGCGTCGTTGGGATGAATTCGAGCGGCGGCTTCGGGGTCGATTTCTTTTAACCGGCGGTGGAGGCGGTCCGGGTCTTGTGCGTCGGCCTGCTCTTTGAGCCGGCTTCGTATCTGTTGGTTTGTTCCCGGGCCCTCGAAAAGGCCGTATAGGAGGGCTTTGATGTACAAAGCTGTACCGCCGACGGCCATGACGGTCTTGTTGCGGTCCCTTATCTGTTCTGCAGCGTCGGTGGCGGCGTCGAGAAAGGCGCTGACGCTGAAGGAGTCGCTCGGCTCAACTATGTCAATTAAGTGATGCTTGATTCGACTGCGGGCTTCCTGGGACGGCTTGGCGGTGCCGATATCCATTCTGCGATAGACCTTCATCGAGTCGATGCTGATAATCTCGGCGTCCAGGCTCTCTGCGAGGTCGAATGCCAGCGTGCCTTTGCCCGAAGCTGTAACGCCAAGAATAAGAATCATCTTATGTGCACCCGGTTGAAATTTCCCGCTCGTTGGCGTAAAAGACTATCGAACGACGACAATAAGCCTCACCCGCCCGAATTTATTACCCTGAAGGGTACAAGTTTGCCGTTTACTATTTGTTGTGCGGGACGTACTATTTAGCGCCTTTGGCGATGGACTGTCAAGAAGCCGTTAGTTTTGCTCATTAAGAGATGCCGGATACCGACTTCAATTCGCAATTGAACGAGAAGGCGCAAGCTGTCAATCGTGCGCTGGAGCGAATCTTAACCGAGCACGGGGGAATAGAGACTCATCTGATGGAGGCTCTGCGATATACGCTGCGGAGTCCGGGCAAGCGGGTTCGCTCGGCCTTGGTGCTGTGGTGCTGTGAGCTTATTGCGGGCGCCGTGAATCAAAATGCCGAGATTGCGGCGGCGGCCGTGGAAATGGTTCATACTTATTCGCTCGTGCATGACGATTTGCCGGCGATGGATGACGATGATCTTCGTCGTGGGGTTCCCACCTGTCACAAGGCCTTCGATGAGGCGACAGCTATCTTGACGGGCGATGCCCTCTTAACACTTGCGTTCGAGGTTTTGGCAAGACAAATCGACCAGGCGGATATCGCGGTGAGATTGCTCGCGCAGCTTGCCGCCGATGCCGGGGGGTCGGGGATGATAGCAGGCCAGGTTGCCGATTTGAAAGCCCAGCATACTCAATGCGGCAAAGATATTATCGAATACATCCATACCAACAAGACGGCAAAGATGTTCCGTTGCGCCGCTGCGATGGGAGCTATGTGCGGCGGCGCCGGCGAAGAGCAGTTCGAGAGGCTGTGTCGGTACGGTTTGAAGATTGGTCTGGGCTTCCAGATAGCCGACGATATCCTGGACGTGAGCTCTTCGAGTGAGCAGTTGGGTAAGACCGCCGGCAAAGACGAAAGGGCCTCCAAGTGCACATACCCTGCGGTTGTCGGAATTGAAACGGCGAAGAAACTGGAGAGGAAGCTGGCCGACGAAGCGGTGGCCGAGCTTGAGCCGTTCGGCGCCCAGGCCGACACGCTCCGGCAACTGGCAATGGCGCTGCTCGAGAGGAAAAAATAGAAGCTGAAAAAACTTTCATAAATCCGCGCCGTATTTGCTCGCCTTTTTCATCATATCGTCGGGAACAGCCAGGTCGGGATATCCTGGAGTCGCCTGTTCTGCTACCTGTATATCAGTACTGGCAAAGCGGATTTGCGGACCGGGAATGCGGCGCAGGATCGTGGTGCTTTGGGCGGGCGCGTATCATTGCCGCTTGAATACCAGGAATTTGCCTATGCAGTACAGGATTCTTCGCTATCTTATTTTGCCGATTACGCGATTGCGCGATTAACGAAAAAAACAAGCTTGCGCCGATACAACTGAAGCATCCATTTAAGGGATATTGTATGGAAGCAAGCAAATGTCCGATTGGAATGTTGTGGTTCATTCTCAGCGTTCCGGTTTATCGGGTTCGACCTGATCAGGTGGACGACTCTGAGGATTGGACCGGGGGGCAAATCAGATTGCCGGACAAGAATATGTTTCCCAGTCACATCAGACCTCCGCCTCTACGGCCTGAGAGTCAATGATTCTCTTGATTGTGTTATGAATCCAATATGAACCAATGGGCCATCCCTCAGGGACGGCCTTTTTTTTTGTGGCAAAAGACGTGATTCTTCAGCCTGATGTGGGGCCAAGCGGTTTTTGGGGTGGTGTTCCGGTGCCAAAGTGTTATAGTAAAGGGCGCCAAAAT
>DATEBC010000005.1:0-8076 GCA_035288065.1 Sedimentisphaerales bacterium
CTACACGCCCGTAGCGCCGGCTGACGCTCCTGATGCGCTCGGGTAAATCCCCGGGCCCGCGATTACAATCGAGATGGGTTCGCTTTACGCTACCGCGGCTCCCGGCATGACAGGCGTGCTTTGTACAGTAACCGTTGACGAAAACGTCACGCAGTTATGCGTTACAGGCAATGCCATTCGCGGCAACGTTGTCTTGGAAGATGGCTCGGAGGCTACCCTGCTCTTCAGTTGCACAGGCCCGCCGCCGCCATGTATCCCGTACACGGCCGAATATGCAATCCAGTACGCGACCTGGGTTCGCTGGGGCAAGCCAAATTGCTGGTGCGGCGTCAACAGGTACCCCCCTCTCTGCCCGAACCAATGCTACGGCGACGTCAACTGCGACACCCATGCGCGAGGTTACACAGTCTATACTGCCGACCTGACAAGCCTCGCTGACTGCTGGAAAGTCAGAATTGGAGACCCTGGCTCCGAAAGGCGTGCCTGTGCCGACGTTGACCACGTCTGCCACTCCAGAGGCTATTGCGTTTACACGGGCGATTTGATAATTCTGAGCACAAACTGGAAGAAGAGGGCCGGGCCGGGGCCGGATGATTTGCCAGGCGACTGCCCGAGAACCGATGCCCAAATGGGCCTTAAATAAAAAGAGGGGCTACTGGTTTGACCCAGCAGCCCCAATCAAACCTCCATCCATGGAAAGTTCGCAAAAGTAAAGGCGGCTTGACATAAAGCATCACACATTCATGAGCCGGCAATGATGCAAGGCCGCCTGTGCGGCGAAAAAACGCGGGAACACCCTCACATTCTTTTCACCACACATTTCAACTGTCTTATATAACGGATTTGGTGTTGTTTGTCAAGAGAAAAGTCCGGTAAAACACACGTTTTCTATGTTTTACGTAACATCTGTGCTGCGCGCAAGTTGCGCGCACTTGGTCGGCTTATTAATGGCCAATAGTCTTATGGCTTGGGGGCTGAGAGTTTTGAGAGGGTTACTTGCCTTGCTTGCTTGTCTCGACTTTTTTGAACACGACGACGTCTTCAGCCGGTTCAAAAGCAAATGGCCGAAGCTTGGCCGGGTCGCCCTGGCCGATAATCTTGAATGTCTTCTTATCGAGGAACTCCAGGATGCACTTGACGGTCTTGCCGTCCCATGTGACATCCAGCCGAACAGGCTCCTTCGTGTAGTCGATAACGTACCGGCCCGGGTATATCCCATCGGGCGTTGTTACCTCGGCCTTGCCTTTGCGGGCGAACTTCACGGCGTACCCGCTCTCGGCGATTCCGGTTGCCTCCCACGTGCCGATGTGCTTCTTTTTCAGTGATGCGCACGAGCAGAGCATCACGGCCAGCGGCAGCACGATTGCTATTCTCTTCATTTTCGGCTCCCTTATGTTGCACCACCCGCCAAGCATATATTGCATTACCTATGATATACGCCCTACATCACCGCCACCCCATCTGCACCAACTTATGCTCTCTCGCTCGGCCTGTCAAGAAACTTCCGCCTCATCAAAAAGCGCCGATGCGTCAGAAACCGAACGCTGGGAATCGAAAAAGAAAAGAGGGGGCAGGAGACGCACCAAGATATCGTTCCTTCTCATCACCCTGCCCCTTCGAAACACTCGATTGTCACTCGCACTGCGCCGTCGGCCTGATGCGGTTATAGGCCCCGGCGCAAAGAGCCGAGTCGCCGAGGACCGGCAATGTATTCATCACCACTCGGGATGGATGAGGCTGTCTTCAGAATCACAGTCTCTGCTTTTAGTGAGCAAGCCGGTCGATAAAAAACCAGAACTCCTGAGAGTTGCGGAGGCGAATAGGTCCGGCTCATCACACTTCTCCTTTGCCGGCATTGTCGTTGCGCACCAAGCCCTGAGCAACACTCTTCCAGTGGGAGAAAACAGGCGGCAGGAAAACACAGTTGCCTTGCGCCATCCATCCTTAGAACAATAACCAGCCTACAGTATCACAGGTCAAATGTCAACAAAAATCTGCTAAATGCCATTTTGCAGCAAAGTACTTGAGATACGAATGGCCGTGATGGGCCGAATCTCCGCCTACACCGGCCAGCAGGTCACATGGAATGATATGATGGTCGATCCGAAAGCCAAGCCCGAACACTACAACCTCACGCTGAAACCAACCGCCGAGGACTTCGAGAAAGGAACAGTAGAAATCCCCGCCGAGAACGTAATCCCCCTGCCCGGCCGAAAAGCATAGACGGATTCGATGCTCGATCTTCGCTACTTCGGGTTATTGCGAGGAGGCCGAAGAGCTTGGTTCTTGGGGCCCGACGCGGCAATCTCTTGCTACGCCCGTGGCGGAGCAAGAATCTATGATTCCGCATCCGATTTTGGATCCTGCCGGGGCCGGACTGGATTAAGCAACTCTTTTCCCAGTACTTCCGAAAGGAGTTGCCACTCTTTATCGTTGTTTGCTGCGAAACACTCCATGTCCGACCCGTCCACTGCAATAAGAGCATCACCCAATTTGGCACAGGTTTGGCTGTCACAGAGAATCTCAGGATTTGTTTCGGCGCTCTGTATGATATCCACAGCGCGCTTCAGTTCAAGGGACGCTTTGTCACCAAGGGCGATAACTCGGTCCTTGATCTTTATAAAGATGTCTTTGTTCTGCTTAAAGAATCGATGGATACTACACTCAATCTTGTTTCGCCTGCAATTCGGTATGGAAACGTCTATCCTCCCATCCGAAAACTCACGGGGCTGTTCAGATGCCCTTTTGCAGTGAGTACCAGTGTATTCATGCGTGACGCTGCAATCCCACCATTTGTAAGCTCCCAAGATCGCGTATCGTATGTGACTTTGCAGACGAACAAGACGGACGCCAGGTGAAAGACTTTCATCGATTCTGGAAAGAAACGCCGCTATGCCCTCAAGGCAGGTGGTCAGGCTCCTCCTGTGTCCCGGATGAGAGCCAAGCCTATCGTTGATGAACTCGATTAGTTCATCATCCCGGGCAACCTGCTGTGAGGCGTGGTAAAGATACGAAAGACGCCGCAACCACGCTCTCTTGAATTCCAGTTTTGCATAACTGGAGGTAGATCTGAATCCAAAGACAGCCAAGGCATTTTCTATTCTGTCACGTTTTCGCAGACTTTTGCATCGCTCTACTTGGACAGAGGTGTCAATGTGGACGGTCCTGCACGCGGTTTGGCTTCCTTCTTTGCTGCCTGCAACTTCACTCACTGTCCTCACCAGCCTCCGTATTGCTAAGCAGCGCCAGAGGGCTAAACCCTCTGCTGACAAATTCGCTCCGGATAATTTCGACGTGCGCCTGTGTGAGCAGTTTTTGGCCGAGGTCGGTGAGTGCTTCTCTGATGACGGAGAGCTGCCCTGGTGTAGGAGCTTCTATGCTCAGTATTGCACTTTCGAGACCCGCCAATATGTCTTGGTGGAACCTACTGCTTCCAACGGCACTGTTCCACAACTGAGAGACAATACCACGCAAGGACTCAAGGTTAACACCTGCGTCAATGACATCGCACCCTTCAAAGCTATCGACGATCTCAATGGCGCGTCTTAATAGCAACTGATCCAGTATTCCACGTGCCTCTATAGTAGCATGACTTCGAGCAGGCTGAGATAGCTGGCCTGTCTCTCCCTTTGCATCTATCGTTAGGTTACCGTCGTATCCCCGAAGGGACGCCCTATAATCTGGTGCGCCCATTGTCTGTGCAACAATAGGTTGCGCCTCCGCGGTTACCCCTCCGGTAATCTCAAAGCGATTTAGGTGGCTCATTTTCCGTCCTCTGTAAAGGCCTTCAACAAGGCTCTGATTCTCTCAGTTGAGTGTGACAGAAACATTGAAACATCGGGCTTCTCGGGGTTGGTCCAACAGTAGTCCATGTCCAACACCAACCCCGCAAGCGGACTTTCCTGACGCTGCTTTTGGCGTTTTAGCTGCGCAAGTAAAGCCTCCCTCTGCCCCTCCTTCAACAAGTGAGGCGCCATCTTCAAACGTGCATCAATCTCCAGAGGAGCTTCTGTTTTGAAGGCAGGCTTGACAGCGAATCGAACGCCAACCGATTTATCATCATTTTCCATTACGATTGTAGCTTCACGGCTACGGGCCTCGAGGCCATTCCCTCCCCCCGTGGGCCAACCAGAAAGAGGAACTCTCTTTAGCGATAAGCGCTCAGCTTCTTCAATAGAATCTGTCGCAAAAAGATAAACTTGCCTGTTGCCGAACCGTCTCGTTTCTCTTATGTCGAACTTCGCCACAACTGTGTCAAACGTATACTTGGCAATTTCCTCGAAGGGGCACTCCTTTTCTGCCGGATTCTGATCAAGACACAGTCGGTAAGTATCAAACGCAAGGACAAGGTCAAGTTCAGGACATTTCATGCGAGCTCCCTTTGGCTGCATTTCCTCCGGCATCCAGACATGCTCGTCGCTTATCTTCGGCAAGGCCTCCTCCAAAATGACCATTGCGTCGCCGCACCTGTCAAGATATCGATACCCACGATCATACCGAGCTTCAAATATGTTCTGGAGCAGTTTAGGTTTAACTCTTGCCATAGCCTTTTATCTCTCTGAGTAAATCATACAAGTTCTCGACATCCTGGGCAATAGCAATTTCCCGTGGCTACTGCAATTGGTATCATGTAGGTCAAGTTCTCTGCCAGACGACAACTCCTTTTTTCTCAAGTACTTATCGTCAAATCAAGCCTTTCATGTTAGGAAAAAAGGCTGTCGCGCCCAGTTTTCGTCTCTACATGGGCACAAGAGATACGTGAGTCATACTCATGATACAGTATCCAGACACAAAAAGCAAGCCCCCTTATGTGTGTTTCATCTCTGTTACAATCTGCCGGGTTTCGGGGGATTGATTGGCGTGGGCTTGTTTGAAGGCATCGGCCTGAGTTTGATTGGCTTTTTTGAACAACTCGTTTCCGGTGATGATCTCCTTCAGCGCCTTCGACTTGGTCTTGGCCTCTTCGAGGAACTTGGCCGCCTTCGTGCCATAGACTCCGCCCAGGATTGCACATATTCCTATACCCAACTCCAAGGCCGCATCGCCCACGTCCCACGGGCTTGGCCGAGCTTCGGAGACCTCAATAGCCTTGCTTGCAAGCTGCCGATTCGACTCGCTCAATATATCATTCACCGTTTCGGCGGCGGGATACTGCTTCGGCGAGCCGAAGTACGCGGTAAACGCCTGGCTCTGCAACTCGCTAAGCTCGGCTAACCCCTGAAGCTCGGCTGAAGCATCCTGGGCCTCGGCGACCTGTGCCGCAGCCGCAGCCGTGCGATTATGCAGCCAGGCATTTTCCTTCTGACTCTCATTGACCCCAAACCGCATATTCTCACAGCCAAATGCGGCAAAGAGCACAAGCACACAAGCCACAAGCGCACAAGCCAACCAGCCGGCCCGCCCGCGCCAATGTGCTATTACGCTCTTATGCCCTTGTGCCTCTTTGCCAATATTTTCTGTCGCTCTTTTCTTTCTCATCATTATTCTCCTTTTCTGTCTTCTTGATTTTGCTTCTATATGCTACAATAACACTGGTTTGCATTGGAAATATGGATTAGCGCGATGCAGGAATCCCGGCTATGGATACGTCAAGACAGTTCGAGCCTCAGACAATATTGCTGTGGGAAAAAGTTGCCGAACACGCCGAGGCGCAGCGCATTATCAAGCTCTTCCCATCCGCCGAAATCCGGCTTATCAAGCACCAGCGATACCATCCTTGCGCGGATACACCAGCATGGCGGGCGCTTCTTGAAGGCAAAAGAACTCTAATGATCGGGCAAACCTCGTCCTTCGTAGGATATTTTGACGGTCGGCTTGGTCCCAACGTGGGTTGCCGCTCATACTATAAGCTGGTGCCGGTTTCAAACGGATGCCCCTTCTACTGCACATATTGCTACCTCGCGTTCGTCTATCGAAAACACGCTCCCTTCATTAAGATCAATATCAACTACGAGACTATGTTCAGGCAAATCAGATGGGTTATTCCGGAGCCAGGCGGCACGGTCAGCTTCAACCTGGGCGAGATGCTCGTCAGTCTGGCCCTCGACCACGTCACGAATCTCACGACGCGTCTGGTCCCGTTTTTCTCAGAGTTCTCAAACGCCTATCTAATGCTGCTGACAAAGAGCAACAACATAGCCAACCTTCTGCAACTCAAGCCCAACCGGCAAATCGTTGTCTCCTGGAGCATCAATACCCAGCAGATGATCGAGACCCATGAGATCGGCGCAGCCAGCCTCAGCCGGCGAATTCAGGCTGCTAAGGCTTGTCGGGATCACGGGTACAGAATACGTTTTCGCATTGACCCGGGTATGCTTCATCAGGAATGGCGCGATGCATACGCCGATATGATCGGCCGGGTTATGACTACTGTCGCGCCGGAGAATATCACTTTGGGAATGTTGAGATTGCTTCCCGGCCATCTCCGGCTCGCCCAGGCCGCTTACGGGAGCAGGGCTCAAAAGCTCCATAGCTCCGACCTTGTTAAAGGGGCTTCCGATGGAAAGCTCCGGTATCCGCCGGAAAAACGTATCGAATTCTACACGTTTCTGGCCGAGACCATTCGCAGCTTTGACAAAGACATCTCTATTGGCCTCTGCAGAGAAACATCCGATATCTGGAGAAATCTCAAGCAACTGTGTAATCCTCGCCAGTGCAACTGCGTCGTGTGGTGATTCTTGCGCAATGGATCTCCTGCGCACCGCTTCGTCTCTTCCCGATGAATAGAGACACCTGAACAAGGGGAATTTCTTAGTACAACTCAATTGCCAAATACTGTCAGAGCACAAGTCTATCTTGATGGTTATTTTCTTTCTTCTTCCTGTTTGACATTGACAACGCGTCTCATCTACAATGACCCGCGAGAACCAACTATGGGGTAACGGAATGAACGACCAGGAAAGAAAAGCAAGGTTGATTGTCATATCAGCACTGGTTTGTGATTCTCTGATATTAGTCGAGCTGCTA
Source organism: Sedimentisphaerales bacterium (assembly GCA_035288065.1). GTDB lineage: Bacteria > Planctomycetota > Phycisphaerae > Sedimentisphaerales > Anaerobacaceae > JAFGCD01. Next base: position 6,967 of record DATEBC010000005.1, read on the forward strand.
CTTCTGCATTTGCATTTCGGGCCCAGCATCCTGAATCTTCCGTTCTGGCTGGCCGAATTTATCTTGGCCGTCAGCGGATTACTCGCTTTAAAAGGGTGGCTGGCACAAAGCTGGGTCCGCCTTTGTGCGATCGGAGTCTTCTTGGCCGTTATCTCCTGGACATTGTTTTGGCCGATAGCTTTCATATTGTTCTTGCCCGGCATGAGACCTAACCCATAAAACTCGGCATCGTTAAACCTACAAGTCTTCCCCGTCAAGCTCTGTACTCCTTAATCCTCTCTCGACGGCCCGTAGGCGAAATTCGTATGAGATGCTTTTGGCGGACAGGTCTTCGAGCTTTCGGCTGGAGTCTTTCTGGCATTGCAGGAGCATACTCACATCTCGCTGTAATGAATCAAGCTGCCTTTGCAGGTTGACGTAGCTGCCGATGATTAAACACGCAAGCAGCATAAGCTGAACCAGCGTTGAGACATTGACCTGCCGATTGAACTGCCACGATTTGGAATTTTCGTTAGCCATTGTTTCTATCCTGCCAAGCCAAGCTTGGTGTTATTCCGGGCAAAACCTTCCATTACTGTCATTCTGAACAAAGCAAAGCGAAAAACCGTCATTCCGAGCGAGCCGTAGGCGCGGCATCTTCATCCCGGCGCTTACGCTTAGGGCTTGTAGTGTTTTTCATTCGGCACCTCTACAAGCCCCGACCGCGAGGGAGGGGATCCTTGCTTCGCAATGGACAAATTGAGCCGCTTCGCGGGCTATTTCAATAGACCCCTCGACTGTGCTCGGGGCGACAATGGGGACGGGGTGACAAACAATGTCACTCCTGCGAAGGCAGGAGTCCAGAAAGGCTCTGGAAGAGTGGATTCCCGCTTGCGCTGGAATGACAAGAAGAGCCCGTCCGACTTCATCCGTCCCATTTGTCACGGCACGGCATAGAAAACATTCTTATCGCCGACCCTGGACATCATCGCGAACGTCCCGGCGGCAAGCGTCCCCTCGGCGCCGAACGACTCGGCCAAATTGACCGCCTGTGTCTGCTGGCCTATCTCGACGGGCACAGAGCCAGCAGCGCCGATCACTACCGTGATGACGCTATACACGTTGTACGAT
>DATEBC010000006.1:0-3121 GCA_035288065.1 Sedimentisphaerales bacterium
GTCGGCCGGAGCTTACGCTTACCCCGCCCGCCTCGACTCCGACCAGCCGGACATCCTTATCATCGATGAAGCCGGAGAATATCCCTATTGCGTTGCTGCCGCCGCCGACACACGCGACAACCATATCGGGAAGCCTGCCGATTATATCGAGGGACTGTTGGCGGGCTTCTTTGCCTATCGGGCTTTGGAAGTGCTTTACAATCGTCGGATAGGGGTGCGGGCCGCAGGCTGAGCCGAAGAGGTAGAAGGTGTCGGTCACGTGGGCGGTCCAGTAGCGAAGCGCATCGTTGATGGCGTCCTTGAGAGTGCCCGTTCCGCCTTCTACGCCGATTACTTCTGCGCCGCAAAGTTTCATTTTATGGACGTTTACGCTTTGTCGCTCGATGTCGATCACTCCCATGAAGATTTTGGTCTCCATTCCGAAGAGCGCTCCGATCATTGCGGTAGCCAGGCCGTGCTGCCCTGCTCCGGTCTCGGCGATAATCTTGGTCTTGCCCATATACTTGGCGAGGAGGCCCTGGCCGAGCGTATTGTTGACCTTGTGGGCGCCGCCGTGGAGCAGGTCCTCTCGCTTGAGATAGACCTTGCAGCCGACGTGCTCGCTAAACCTCCTTGCGTAGTAGAGCGGGCTGGGCCTTCCGGCATACTCTCTGTAGAGCAGGGCCAAGTCGGCGACGAACCGCTCATCCTGGTAGAAATGATAGAACGCCTCTTCCAATTCTTCCAGTACAGGTATAAGGACTTCCGGGACGTAGAAGCCGCCATAATCCCCGAACCTACCTTTGTATTTCATAAATCAGTCCTCATCTGTCACAAATTCGAATATCGAAACACGAAATTCGAGACAAATCCAAAAACAAAAAATATCAAATGTTCAAAACTCCCACAGACCGGATTTGGATTTTGCATTTTGGCCATTTGCGTTTGTCCCGCCAGGAGGCCCTATGGAGGCTTTCGTATTTCGTGCTTCGCATTTCGATTTTATCCCCTTAGGTATCTTATGTTGTCGAACAGTCTTTTCATTTTCTCGTGGTCTTTTTTGCCGGGCTCGGCCTCTACTCCGCTGCAGACGTCGATTCCATAGACTCCGAGCTTGACGGCCTCTGCGGCGTTGTCGGGGTTTATTCCGCCGGCGAGAAAGACCCTTTTGCCGATATGGCCGACGATGTTCCAGTCGAAGGTCAGTCCGGTTCCGCCGTACTTTTGCGGGTCGAAGGCGTCGAGCAGGACGGCGTCGGTGAAGAATTCCTCTGCGTTTTTGATGTCACTTGCGTCTTTTACTCGCAGGGCCTTCATTGTCCTTACGTTGACGGAATTGAGCGACCGGCAGAATTCGGGGGTCTCGTCGCCGTGCAACTGCACCCAGTCAAGGCAGCAGAGGTCTATGGTCCGGCGAATTTCGTCGAGCGAAGCGTTGACAAACACGCCTGCGGTATCGACGAAGGCGGGCAGTTTTCTTATTATCGCCGCGGCGGCCTCGACGGTCACATAGCGGGGGCTACTGGGGTAAAAATTGAAGCCGAGCAGATCGGCGCCCATATCCATCGCGGCGACGGCGTCGTCGTAGTTGGTGAGCCCGCAGATTTTTACTTTTACTATTAGCATAAGAACTAAAAACTCAAAGCTAAAAGCTCAAAACCATAACTCAAAACCAAGAACATTTTGGGTTTTGCACTGTAATTTTGCGTTTAACATTTTAGGTTTTACGCCTGATTCGAGACCTCGATTAGTTTCTTCATTGATTCTGATGCGGCGCCGGCGGCGATTGCGTCTTGGGCCAGTTCCATTCCTGCTGCGAAATCCTTGGCCAAGCCGCCTGTTATGATTGCAGCGGCGGCGTTCAGAACGACAATATCCCTGCACGGGCCGATTTCTTCGCCGCTGACGATGTTCCTTATGAGTTCGGCGCTGGTTTTCGCGTCGGGGGCCTGGAGCGCTTTGAGATTAGCCGGGCCGATGCCGAGGTCGCGCGCATCGAGCTGCCGAGTTGCGATTCGGCTGCCCTCTAATTCGAGTATTTTGGTCGGCGTAATCGTGCTTATCTCGTCCATTCCGCCGGCGTGAACGACCATTGCGTATTCGGCGCCGAGCAGCTTTAGGGCTTCGGCTACAAGCGGCATCAACTTTTCGTCCGCGACGCCGAGGACCTGCCTCTTTACGCCGGCGGGATTGGCCAGCGGGCCGAGGACGTTGAAGACGGTCCTAAAGCCCAGACTCTTGCGGATCGGCTGGACGTACTTCATCGCCGGGTGAAACATAGGCGCGAACATAAACCCGATGCGAGCCTGCTTTATGCAGTCTGCAACAGTCTGAGGCGAGGCGTCGATCCTGACTCCCAGCTCTTCGAGTACGTCCGCGGAGCCGCACTTGCTGGTGATGCCTCGATTGCCGTGCTTTGCAACGTGGACGCCTGCGCCGGCGGCGACTATCGCCGCGGCGGTGGAGATATTAAACGTTTTGAAGGCGCTTCCGCCGGTGCCGCAGGTATCGACGAGATTCTCTATGTCGATCTTTACGGGTACGGCGTGGGACCGCAGCGATTTTGCCAGGCCCGCCAGCTCGGCGGCAGCGGGGCCTTTGATTTGCATGGCCGTCAGAAACGCCGCGATCTGAGCCTCGGGGCATTCGCCGTCAAAGACACGGTCCAGAAGGCTCGCCGCCTGCTCGAAAGTGAGGCTCTGGCCTTGCAGCAGCGGTTTGATGTATTCGGCTATCTCGGCCATACATAGCTCCCCTATTATGCCGTTTTCTGTGCCTTGAGATTCTCTGCGATAGAGAGGATGTTTTCGATTATCTTTCCGCCTGCCGGGGTGAGGATGCTTTCCGGGTGGAATTGCACGCCATATATCGGCAGGTCTTTATGCTTGACGGCCATAACAACCTCTTCGAATCGGGCAGTTACTTCGAGGCAATCCGGGACTTTGAGGGCGCAGAGGCTGTGGTAGCGTCCGGCCTGGAGCGGGTTCTCGACGCCGCGAAAGACGCCTTCTTCATTATGCGTAACCCTTGACGGCTTGCCGTGCATCGGCTCGGGGGCGTGGCCAACCTTGCCGCAGAAGTGCTGCACAATCACCTGATGGCCGAGGCATACGCCGAATATCGGCAGCTTGTCCTTGAAGTA
>DATEBC010000007.1:0-6025 GCA_035288065.1 Sedimentisphaerales bacterium
CGATTTTTCTTTGGAAAGATTGCGCATCGGTATTGAGCCAGCCCAGGATTGCCTTCTCAGCTTTGTCCGGGGTGATCGGTCGGGCGGATACATTGCCGACGAATACCGCCAACAGCAACAGAATACCTGCATTGACTATCCTAATGCGGTCTATTTCCTCCTCCTCAAATGAAAGAAGCCCTAATTCGTGGGGCTGCCGATATGGATTTAACCCTTCAACGCCCTTGGGAATTCGAACCTACTACTCCGTAACAATTGAATCTATGAGTTGTCATTCCGCACTTGATGCGGAATCCATTTCTTTCGAATCTGGATTCCCGCTTTCGCGGGAATGACAGGCCACAAATTCAAATGTTATGAGGTACTACAACACAGGTTAACTTTTTGACCTGTTTGCGGCACTTTTCAACAACCCTAATAGCACTATTATACGGATTTCTGGCTTCGTTGTCAAGGGGCATGGCTGCAAAAGGGGGCTAAAGGTCCGCTATTTCGGTTTTTTATTCTTGTTCGCAGGCTACTGCCGTTATATCCTACGGCTACTATGGCTTACTTGGCTGTGCCCATCTCGGCGACGAATACGGACCAAGCGTCCGACCGGATCGGCGTTGCAGTTGCCGCCGGGGCGCAGATGATCGAGCTGCGAACAGACTACATCGAGAATCTCGATGCTAAAGTCGTGAAAAAGCTTGTTTCTACGGTGAAAAACCAGTTTTCCGGGCTGGTGCCGATGATAGTGACCTGCCGGGACAAGCGTCAGGGGGGAGCCATAGACTATCCGCTCAAGCTGCGAATCGACGTTCTCGCCGGCGCGGTCGAAGCCGGGGCGGACTTCATAGACTGTGAATATGAGAATTACCTCGCAATCGAGAACCAGGAACTTCTAAGGCGGGTATTGTCGCGAAGTCCGAAGGGCAGGCTGATACTATCGGCCCATGATTTCCGGGGCAGATTCGAGAACATCACAGCTTTGCATCGCCGCATACTGACAGTCTGTCCGTCGGCGATCCCGAAGCTTGTCTATACTGCAACCCATATCAATGATTGTTTTGAGGCCTTCGATCTGCTCCACAGCACAAGCGGCGAGCGAATAGTCTTCTGCATGGGCGAAAGCGGCGTGATCAGCAGAATACTTGCGGGAAAGCTCGGCAGCTTTCTGACTTTCGCAAGCATCGACGACGAATCGGCAACCGCGCCCGGGCAGTTGACCATCGGAAAACTCAAAGACCTCTACCGGGGCGATTCCATCAACTCGGAGACTCACGTATTCGGCGTGATTGCCGATCCGGTGGCTCATTCACTAAGCCCGGCAATTCACAATGCCTGCTTCGGCGATGCGAAGATGAACAGTCTGTATCTTCCACTGCTGGTGGAAGGCGGGTCGGCCGGGTTCGATTCTTTCATGCGCAACATCATGCGGAGGAAATGGCTGGACTTCAAAGGTCTAAGCGTGACAATCCCACACAAGGAAAACGCCTTGAAGTTCGCCAAGGCCAACGGCGGGAGAGTCGAGCCACTGGCTGAGAAAATCGGCGCGGCCAATACGCTGCTCATGACCGAGCGCGGCGGTCTGCAGGCCTTCAACACCGATTACGCCAGCGCACTCGATGCCATCACGGCGGGGATGAGTATCAGCAGGGCCGATTTGTGCGACCTGTCTGTCGCCATCGTCGGCGCCGGCGGCGTGGCGAGGGCCATAGTAGCCACCCTGAGCGACGCCGGCGCCAAGATAATAATCTACAATCGCACTATAGAGAAGGCCCAAAGACTGGCCGGCGAATTCGGTTGTGATTGGGCAGGTATAGATGATTTGTTAAACTTAGACGCCAAGCTCGTGATAAACTGCACGAGCATAGGGATGCACCCGAATATCGACGAATCGCCGGTCCCCGCCGATTGCCTCAAAGACGATATGACCGTATTCGACTGTGTCTATAATCCCGCCGAGACCCTCCTCCTGAAAAACGCAAAAAAAGCCGGCGCAAAGACCATCAAGGGCCTGACAATGTTCGTAAACCAGGCCGCCGCGCAATTCAAGCTCTTCACCGGCCAAGACCTTAATCATGACCTTGCACGACAGGCGATTTCCATGTGTCTTGCCGGCCCATAATTTGATATTGTGAATATCATGCTTGGCATAAACCCTACTCGAGATTCCGGTTCTTGATAATAAAGAATACCTATGTCATTGGAGGCAACATTGCCATTGCTGCATTTACTTGTTGCCCTGCAAGAGCAATTGCTGCTATACTGCGAACACAAGCGAATAGGGTTTTGGATTTGGCTGGAAGTATTTCGTAATGGTGGCGATGACTGAAATAGAGGAATTTGGCAGGCGGATAGGGGAGGAATTTGGAGCCGAGAAGGTTATTCTTTTCGGCTCGCATGCACAAGGCACGGCTGAACAAGATTCGGATATTGATTTGTTGGTAGTGGCGCGCACCAATCTGCCGCACAGCAAACGATATCACGCGGTTCGTCGTTTGGTGGCTGACTATCCTGCCGGATTTGACATTATCGTAGAGACGCCGGAAGAATACCTGCAATGGCGAACGGTCGTAAATCATATTGTCTATTTCGCAGACAAATACGGAAAGGTCTTGTATGAAAGACTTGAGGGCGGAAAATAAGAGCGAAAGCGTAGCATGTCCCACGGTGGCGCCCAAATGCGTTGTCGGGGACCTTAGAAAGGAGACCATTATGGTTCGGTTATATCACACACTAATTATTTGTGCCGTACTTGCGGGATTGATCGGCTGCAGCAAGAAACAGGCCCCTGCCGCACCGCAGAAAGAAGAGGGCGCGACGAAACAAGAACCGGCTCTGGGCCTTATGACGGTAGTGCCGGATAACGTTGTGGCGTTTGTGGCCGGGGCCGGCTGCGACAATGTCAAGGATGGTTTTGAAAAGAGCATTCTCGGCCGGATGTGGAACGACCCCGAATTGAAAAGTTTCGTTGATGCGGCAACGGAACAGCTTCTGGCGAAGGTGAAGGAGGAGATTGGCGATGCCAACGAGGCCCAAGCGCCTGGTATCCTATTGGACTTCGCCAAGCTGGCGGTCAACAGGCCAATCATTGCCGGGGCGGCGATGAAAGAGTGCGAGGACGGCCCGCCCGTCTATGGCTTCGCAATCTTAGATGGCGGCTCAAAGAAGGCCGAGATCGCCGCGGCGATCGAGAAGCTCGAAGCACTGGATAAGAAGGGCCATATCGTCGAGGTCGAGGTCGGCCCGTTCAAGATGCACGGCCCGGCGGACGATGACGGCGTCCCGGGATACTGGGGCTGGGCGGGCGATTACTTAGTCTTCGCCGTGAACGACCCGAACGGCCTAGCTGTAGCACATATTCAGCAGCCTCGTACCGCGGCACCCCCGGATATCGAGAGAGTCCCAACCGTCAATGATATATGTACAATGTACGTTGATTGCCGGAAAACCGCCGACGTGGTGAAGGTCGTTGCCGACCGCCAGAGCGCATCAGACAGGCTTGCCATAATCGCAACGGTAATCGAGACGCTCGGACTAAATAACGTCGCGCGTCTGACGTCCGCGGCGCGCTTCGTCGGGCCCGATTTGGTTTTCACTGAGTCCGTAGAGGCGCCCCAGCCGCGCACCGGTCTCTTCGCAAGCCTCAAGCCCGTCGATATGAAGATGTTCGATATGGTTGATGCGCGGGCCGTGCGCGCGGGGGCCGTAAATTGCAGTATCGCGTCGATATACGACACTATAATGGCTGCGATAGAAGCCGGAGCGCCGGACGTCGCGGGCGATATTGATCAGAAGATCGTGGAAATTCAATCGGAGATGAAGGTCGATATTCGCAAGGACCTGCTGGGGTCCCTGGCAGGGCCTGCCGTCTTCTATTCGATTCCCGGCGGCATCATAATGGAGGCGCCTGAAGGCGGGTTCGTCGCAATTGCCGAGGCGAAAGATGCCGCGCTATTGGAAAAGACTCTAACGGCTCTTGGAGAATTCGCCACTGCTAAGGGCAAAGACGTTGTGCGGGTAAGCTCGCAGCCTCAGGACGGCGGAAGAACCCTTCACACCTGCGTAATAGCCCCTCTGGCAATGATGCAGTTGATGCCTTGCTGGATTGTCGTTGATGACCATATCGTGATAGCGTCGAACCCCGGCCTGCATAAGCTGGCTTTGGCCCGCGTGGTTTCGCCCGGGTCCGCCTCGCCATCCATCCTCACGATCGAAGGATTCAAGAAAGCCAGCGCCGGCCTGCCTTCCAATCTCGTATATTTCAGCTACACCGACTCGAAGGTGCAGTTCAAGCAAATCATGCTCGCCCTGCAGGGTATGTGGCCTATGGTGAATATGTTCGCTGCGAAGGCCGGGATGCAATTGCCCGCAATGCTGCCCTCGCTCACCAGCATTATCGAAGAGATGGGGCCTTCAGTTCAATACTCCTGGTTCGACGACAAGGGTCTGCACTCTCTCTACCGCGGCTCCGGCGTCGAAGTCAGCGCAGGGACCAGCATAGCAGGCGCCGCGCTGGGCACGGCCGTATTAATGCCCGCCCTGGCCCGCGTCAGAGAGCAAGCCAGGCGAGTTGCCTCCGCCTCGAACCTCAAACAGATTGGGCTGATCCTCTATATGTACGCGCAAGACCATGACGGACGTTTCCCGGAAGATCTGCAGGGGCCCAAGGAATACATCAAGGATTCGAATATCCTTGAATCTCCCCGAAAACCCAAAGATTTTGACGGGCCCAGTTACGTGTACATTCCAGGCCATTCTTGGGATGCAAATGATGCTCCTAACCATATCATCGCCTACGAGAATCCTGAAATCTGTGAAGATAAGATCAATGTCCTTTTTCTCGACATGCACGTCGAAGCGGTTGCACCGGACAGACTCATCGAGCTGCTTGAGACAACCTATAAGGGCCTCGGCAGAGAGATGCCGGAAGTCAAATTCAAGGAAGGCGGCGGGTCAAGCACGTTGCCGTTCCTGCGATAGCGGCGGCGGGGCCCGGCGAGACCGGAAAAGGGATATAGGAATTGTTCTCTGATTGCGTCGGGCTTGCCCGATGCAGGCGGTGGCCTCTCAGCTTATCGGAGAAACCCCTTGCAATTGGGGATTTGGGGGGTAAGCTGTGGTACTCTGTCGCATTTGTATTTGTGGCGTGTCATTCCCGCGAAAGCGGGAATCCAGATTCTAAAGAAGTGGATTCCGCATCAAGTGCGGAATGACAAGTTACAGATTCGATTGTTACAGAGTAGTAGTGCTTGTTGCAGGTTTCGGGATTGAACGTTTTCGAGGTTCAGAAATGGGTAAGGCTGAAAAGGTAGTATTGGCGTACAGCGGCGGGCTGGATACGAGCGTTATCCTGCCGTGGCTTAAAGAGACTTACGGCTACGAGGTGATAGCGTTTGCAGCCGAGCTCGGGCAGGGCGATGAGCTGGCCGGCATCAAGCGCAAGGCCCTTGCCAGCGGGGCGGTTAAGTGTATCGTAAAGGACCTTAGGCGGGAATTTGTCGAGGATTATCTTTGGCCGATGCTCAAGGCCGGGGCGGTTTACGAAAAGTCATATCTACTCGGCACAAGCATCGCCCGGCCTCTGATCGCCAAGCACCAGGTCGAGGTGGCTCAGGCCGAGGGCGCAACTGCCGTGGCACACGGGGCCACGGGTAAGGGCAACGACCAGGTCCGCTTTGAGCTTACCTATATGGCCCTCGACCCGTCGCTCAAGATCATTTCTCCGTGGAAGGACCCGAATTTTGAGCTTACATCGCGTGAGGCGGCCGTGGATTACGCCGAGAAGCACAAGATTCCCATCGAGCAGACGAAAAAGAAGATATACTCCCGCGACCGGAACCTCTGGCACATTTCTCACGAGGGGGCCGACCTCGAGGACCCTGCCAACGAGCCTAAGGACGATCTGTTTGTCATTTCCAGGCCGGTCTCGAAGGCCCCGGCCAAGCCCGACTATGTAACGATAGGCTTCCACGAGGGCGTGCCGATCAAGCTCAACGGCGTGTTGACAACCGGTGTGAAGATTATTGAAGCGCTCAAC
>DATEBC010000008.1:0-5060 GCA_035288065.1 Sedimentisphaerales bacterium
AGTTAATCGTGCTGGCCAACTACTACGACCGCCAGGACAAGGACGGCGGCCCTTACAACAATGTCCGGCATATCCTCGAAAAGCTTTGGCAAAGCCGCGACGAGCCTCTGGTCAGCCCCGAAGGCGACCGCGCCACGGGCCGACAGCTCATCAACAATATCCTGGCCGTCAAGTGCGGCGACGAAGGCGAAGCGGGCTTGGGCACAGAAGGTCTCGAACAGCTCTTCGCCGAATTTGACCGCGTCATCCGCCTGCGCCGCATCGACGACCGGCAGCCCTTCCGACACATCAGGGCCTGGTACAATATGATCGGCTACGCCGCCCTCAACTACAACGGAGGCTATGCCGCCACGCAGCAGGATGTTGACCTGCACCACAGGGTCAAGCTGCCGGCCAACACGCAGTGCATCGGCGTGGACGTCTATCACTATTGGGGACACCAGTGGAGCCCGTTCGACCCAGCCGACCTGTCCATCCCGCGGGAAAAGGTCCGCGACCATACGAACGAATGGCATCGCCTGCGGACAAAATATTACCCACAGGGGCTCAACGTCTGCGTCTGCTACAACGCCGACGACCCCGCCACCTGGCTGCCCGAATGTTGGAACGATACACACGCTTTAACCGGCGCGATCGAATTGGCCGGCGCCAATGACGCGATGATGTGGTACATCGGCGTCTCCGGCCAGCTCGGCGGGACCCCCGATTGCCGGCCCCTAACGTACACCGCGCCGGTCGAGACTATGGAGGCGTATTACGATGAGCTTAAAGCCGGCCCGTGGGTCGCGCTGGCTTGGTGGGTCTTCGGCTCCTGGAGCGGAACCTGTCACGGCGGGCTGGAGTATTACGATAAGACCCTCAAGCATTACACGTCCGATCACCCCGAGGGAATCCCCTACTCCGACCAAATGCTTGACTACTGGCGCGACGAATACGTCCGCGTCAAAATGAAAATGTTCAACGACGTCGTCCATAACCAGTTCGCCTACCTCAACAAGCCAAAACACCCCAAGGACCGATAAACACACGCATTTCCCAAAGCATTGGAAGCTACAGGTCTCTTCACGCTCTGCCCGGGAAGATTCTTCTTGACATCAGTGTAGGCTCGTATAAGCTTGAAAGTTACGCAGTAAATGTAGGCAAGCTAAAGAAGCGCTTGACTTCACGCCGAAAGAAGCATATACTTGGAATGTGTTCGATGTCAGAAGAAAAAGAGAAAAGACCGCCGCCTCCGGTATTACTTTCGGCCATTGTATGCGATAGAGTCATCTTTGACCGTTTGACTGGGATGCCCAGCATCATAGGTGTTCTTCAAACGATCAGTGCTGTAAAATACCCGGCTCGCCACGCGAGGCTGGCTTTCTTTTGCGAGCTGACTAATGCCCACGGAAGGGAAAACATCACCGTTAAATTGGTCGACGTCCAGAAGGATGACCAGATTATGCTCGAGCAGACGGTCCCAGGCGAGTTTGTTGACGTCAGACAAGTTGGAGGCTTGGGTTTTGGATTCGAAGGCATCGTATTTCCGCACCCCGGGGAATACAGATTTCAGATTTACGCGGGAACCATTCTCTTGGGCGAGCGTAGGATAATATGCAGACAGATACAGCAGGAACGAGGAGGTGCCAAAAATGACACCACAAATGTATGAAACGATAGCGGAAAGTCCCAACATTGAGTCGTGCGAATTCCGTTTTGGCCCTGGCTTTGCGCTGGAAGTGGCAGGACACACAATAGAGAAACATGAACCACCTTTTGAGGACATAAAGGATCTGTGCAGCGATATGCCATTGCGTTTCCATCGCCGCCCTTTGTATGCAGACGACACCGAGATTTTCGAAGATGAAGCTGATGTTATTGACGCCCTTGAAGCTCTGAAAGAGCCCGGCAGCGTGGATTTGGATGAGTTCAAGAAGCAGCTTGGCCTCTGAGATCATACATGGATGTATAGAATTGAGTTGAAACCGAGGGCCCAGAAGTTCATAGCGGCTCAGTCCAAAAAGACTCAAAAACAACTAATACAACGAATAGAATCCTTAGCCGCCGATCCGCATCCTCGCGGCAGCAAGTTGCTCCACGCCAAAGAGAGACTTTATCGTATTCGCTCGGGATCATATCGCATCATATACCAGGTGCAACACGACAAGCTCGTTGTTGTAGTGGCGACGGTAGGCCATCGCCGCAATGTGTACAACCACCTGTAAACCAATCGAGGATCCAGCAATGCGGGACTTTGAAACAAACCGAAGAGAATTCTTGAAGGCAATCGGTACTGGCGCGGCGGCGCTTGCGGCACCCGGATGCGCCGTGGCAGAGAGCAGCTCGGCGGAGCGTAAGCCGAATATTCTCGTGATCCTCGTCGATGACCTCGGCTACGGCGATCTGTCCTGCTACGGCGCCAGTGACATGCAGACGCCCAATATCGATAAGCTCATCGCCTCCGGCATGCGGTTCGATAGTTTCTACGCCAACTGCCCCGTCTGCTCGCCGACCCGCGCGGCGCTTCTGACCGGCAGATACCCGGACCTCGTCGGCGTCCCCGGCGTTATCCGCACACACATAACAAACAACTGGGGCTGCCTCGACCCGCGAGCGCTCCTGCTGCCGCAACTGCTCAAGAAAGCCGGCTACCACACCGCCATCGTCGGCAAGTGGCATCTCGGCCTGGCATCGCCGAATAAGCCCAACGACCGAGGCTTCGACCATTTCCACGGATTCCTCGGCGATATGATGGACGACTACTACAACCACCTTCGCCACGGCTATAACTACATGCGGCTGGACGAAGAAGAGATCGACCCCAAGGGCCACGCCACCGACCTTTTCACCCAATGGTCGATTGACTACATTGGTCAGCGGGCCAAATCGAAGCAACCCTTCTTCCTGTACCTCGCTTATAACGCCCCGCACGCACCTATCCAGCCGCCACAGGACTGGCTCACCAAAGTCAAAAAACGCGAGAGGGACATCACCGACAAACGAGCCAATCTCGTCGCACTCATCGAGCACTTGGACGCCAGCGTCGGCAAGGTCCTGGCGGCGCTCAAAGAAACCGCCCTCAGTGACAATACGCTGGTCATCTTCACCTCCGACAATGGCGGTCAGCTCTCCCTCGGCGCCAATAACGGCCCGCTTCGTGCCGGAAAGGGCGATATGTACGAAGGCGGTATCCGCGTCGCCGCCGGGGTCGCCTGGCCCGGCAGGATCAAGCCCGGCTCAAGGTCCGACCGCGTCGCCCTTACGATGGACCTGTTCCCCACAATATGCGACGCCGCCGGCGCAAAAATCGAGCACAAAATCGACGGCAGAACCATCCCCGCAAGGGACCCGTGGGGCCTGCCCTCCATGCTCGGAGAATCACAGCCGCCCGAAGACCGATTCCTCTTCTGGGTCCGCCGGGAAGGAGGCAACTACGGCGGACAAGCCTACTACGCCGCACGCTATGGTGACTTCAAGCTCTTCCAGAACACCCCCTTCGACCCGCTCGAACTCTACAACCTCAAAGAAGACCCCAAAGAGGAAAAACCGCTCGGCAAAAAGCACGAGATGTACGATAAGCTTTTCTCCGCCCTGCGAAACCACATAATAGAGTCCGGCGCCACCCCCTGGCAAAAATACCCCGTAAACCTCGAAAACCCCCTGACGCATTGAGCGTCGCGACGAGACATTATGACCTCACGAATTTCAACAGATCTTTGTATTCGCCTCTGTCGGCGGCGATTAATGCCTCGATATATCTCTTCCTGTCATCGCCGGCGTATATGAGATTGGCATTGCCCCATGTAAAGGTAGGTTTGCCTAAAACGTTTTCCAGAAGTATGTCAGCGATCAGTCTGGCGTGCCTGCCGTTGCCGTTTGGAAATGGATGTATCGACACCAGCCGATGATGAAAACGAGTCCCTATCTCGTCCTCTGAAAAAGTCCTGTTCTCCATCCAGTACCCGACATCATTGCACAACTGCTTGAGGTCGATTGGAATCCTGTACCAGGGCGCTCCGATGTTCTTTTCGGTTCGCCTGAACTGCCCGGCCCATTTCCACACATTGCAGAACATCTTCCTGTGCAGCAGCTTCATAAACGATTCGCTCAGAACATCCTTCGGTTTGCGGCCCTCTATCCACGTCAGAGCTTCGTTGATATTGTCCTGTTCCCACCGGTCGAGTTCAGACCGGGTCGTGATATGAGTCGGTATAAGCCCCTCAATGTCGTTCGGATCAAGCGGCGTTGCATCTTCGGGGTAATTCGGCTCGGTCATTGTTCATCCCACAGCGATTTCGGCATCGCTTCGATAATACCCAGGACCATATCATTGACTGCCTTTTCCTTTTCGGCTTCGCTGAGCTCCTGTTCCTCCAATCGCATCATTTGATTGCTGCGGGCCATGCGTCTGCGAGCGACTGACTCAGCCTGCCTTCTTACCGTTTGCTCCAGGCTCTCTTTGGGCACAAAGCCATAGACAAATACACAATCCAGAGCCTCAGCTACGCCTCTGAGCGTCTTGAGTGTAACGTTTCCGAGCCTCTCATCCTGTTCGATGCGACTGACGCGCTGCTTATTCACCTTCAAGCGCTTGGCGAGTTGTTGGCCCGTCATCCCGATCGCGTCCCGGACAGCCCGAACCCAGCCCTTTCTGGGCGACGCAATCATTCTCAGGGTCCTGAATCGTTTCAGAGTCTCATCGAGTTGCTCTCTGGCAAGTTTTCTGTATTTTGCTTTCATATTTGCACCCGAAGGCTTGGATGACCAACGAACGTCCATATATTTATAGACCATATCGTCACAACTGACTATATAAATATAGATAAATATTGGAAGAAGTCAATATATTTATAGACTTATACACAAGACCACAACAGCCAACAATCATATCGGACATTGTCCTTGACGACCCCCTGGCCCACTGATTCTCCCTAAAGAATCTGGACAACCCGCCTCGAAACCTGTACAATACTGCGATGGATCAAGGATGATGATAAAGCCAAGAAGGTGCTTATAGATGAATAGATGGTTTCTCGCCCCGATGCTCAACGCCTCGCTCGTCTTGCTTGCCTTTGCTCCGG
>DATEBC010000009.1:0-2946 GCA_035288065.1 Sedimentisphaerales bacterium
GGCTTGTGCGTGGACCTTGCCCAGGGGCGTGCCGCTTGGCTGCGGATCGCAGAGCAGGCGGCGGTCGATGCCTGACGCTTCAATCAATTCATCCGACCAGACGCGCTTTCGCTGGTCGAAGAGCAGAGTGGTCGAGGCCATTGTGTGATCGGTTCCGTATTCGCCGCTAAGCATGAAGTTGACGAAGTCCTCGATCAGGAGCCATTTTTCGGTTTTGGCGAGGATTTCAGGCTCGTTCTCCGCCATCCACAAGAGTCGCAAAGCGGTGTTGAAGACCCAAATCTGATTGCCGCCGATTTCGAATTGCTTTTCGACCCCGATGTTTTCGAGCCACCATCGGTGCTGCGGCTCGGTCCGGGGGCAGTGCCAACTGATAAAGGGATACAGCCAATTGCCGTTCTTATCGATCGGGACACCGTCCATACCCATGCCGGTGACTGCTACGCCTTTGATTTCTGTGGGGTCGTCGATTTGGGCGACGGCTTCCTTGAGCGAGTCGCATACTCCGCCCCAAATCTGCTCGGGCTTCCATATCGCCCAGTCGGGATGGTCGGGGTATGGATTGAATCTCTCGGTGGGTCGGTCGGCCTGCGCGACGGCATTGCCCTGCAGGTCGTAGATAACCGCTTTGAGGCTGGTCGAGCCTAAGTCAATTCCTATCAGATATGCCATTGGAGCACCTCCAGGATACAATAGTACTCTGTCAAGATTGATTTTGGGGGACCGTCATTGCGAGGAGGCCGAAGGCCGACGCGGCAATCTCAAACCTTGCCGAACGGAGGAGATTGCTTCGTCGTTTCACTCCTCGCAATGACATCCGCAGTTTCAATATTGACAGGCTAATAGTGCGGCCGCAGGGGGGACAGATTCTTCGCTTCACTTCGTTTCGCTCAGAACGACAAGACTTCACTTTGTTTCGCTTGGAATTACAGGTTGTCATTCTCTCTTGCCGGCACGGGGTTTTTGAGTGACATCGGCATCTAATGATCTCTGAAGGGTTAAATGAACAGCGCGGCTTTGAAATTGTCATTCCCGCGAAGGCGGGAATCCACTTTGGGTTTGTGGATTCCGGCTCAAGGCCGGAATAACAGTGTGCGGACATCTTGCTGAAAATGTTCATTTCGCCATTCACAATTGAATAATTGATCCGTTAGAGTCATACGCTGATCGGGTATCGGCCGAATTTCTTTAGAGTGTCGAGCATGGCGAGGTAGTTCTCCGGCTTTACGGAGGCGTGGATGGAATTGCTCGATGAGAGTATGTATCCTCCGCCGGGGGCCCCTTTCCTGATGGCCTGTTTTGTCTCTTCGATGACTTCCTCTACGGTGGCGTAACTGAGTGTGTGCGCGCAATCAACGTTGCCCTTTAGAGCAATTCTATCGCCATACTTGGCTTTTACTTCCGCCAGGTCCATCCCGGCCTGCGGGTCAATCGGGTCGAGGCAGCTTATGCCGGAATCGACGATCATGTCGATAATTGGCCAGAGGCAGCCGTCGGTGTGTTTAATGACGGGCAGGCCCAATTGTCTGAATCCACCGATGACGCGGCACAGTCCGGGGTAAAATAGACTCCGAAAACTATCCGGTGACATCATGGGTCCTGTGTTGTAGGCGTAGTCGTCGCCGGTCCATACAAAATCGACGCCGCGGCCGGCTACTTCTTTGGCCATCGCCAGGTTGATCTCGACGGACATATCGACCAGCGCCTTTGTCAGCTCCGGGTCGGCGGCGATTGTCATAAGCAGATTTTCCATACCCATAAGCGAGCGGGGGATGGAGAATACGTCGTTGAGGTGGACGCCGATCGCCTTATCATTCTTGAATTCCCTGACGGCCCATTCGACGGTGTCGTATCGGCCCGGTGCGTGAGGGTCCGGCGGGGTGTAACGCTCGAAGTCGGACATATTGTTGATGGGCGACTCGACTTCGACTCCATGCTCCTCGCTGCCGTAGTCATCGACGTAGCCCCATTCGCTTCGCCACTGGGTCGGGCCGACCTGCTCTTTCTTGAAATCGGGACCGACCAGAATTGCGTCGTGGCCCATTTTGACCGCGAAGTCGTTGTGACTTGTGCAGCCTGGACATATAGCCTCGCGGACATTCTTTGCGAACAGCCACTCAAAATGCGGTATCCGATCCGGCTCCCGGCGATTTAAGACCAGTCTAACCCGTTCGGCGGATGTCAATTCAGCCACTTGTGCTCCTGACGACGAAAGACGCAGATATATTGCATTGCAACGAGTGCATCATAATAGCGACACCGGCTTGCATCAACCACAAAAGGACGGACCGTCAAGAAGGATGTGGCCATATTCTGTGGTAAGTGATTGACAGGGCGGGTTTGAATTCGTTAGATTGCGGGGACTTAAATCGTGATCATCCGCAGCTCGGCTTAGACGCAGCGGCGGAGTTCGAGAAAGGAGTCGTATCATGGGCGATACGGTTGTGGGGTTTACGTTGCTTTTGCTGGGGGCTGTTTGCGGGGGGTCGTTCGGGCTTCCGAGCAAGTTTGTCAGGAAAGGGACGCCGTGGGAGACTCTCTGGGGGCCGTTCTTTTTCTTTGTGACGATTCTTATTCCGATTGTCATCTTTCCCCTCATTGCGAAGGGGCTTTTTGCGACGTGCGCCGATGCCGGATATGCAGGCATTATAATGCCGGTTGCCTTTGGACTCCTATGGGGACTCGGGTCGATGACGCTCGGCATAAGCTTCGGGCTGATCGGCCTGTCGCTGGCCTACGCGCTTAATTACGGCGCCCAGATCGCAACGGGAGGGATGGGCCCCTTTATTATTCATCACAGCGAGCAGCTTGCTACGCCCCACGGCTATACGATTATGACGGGGGTGGCTGTGTGCGTAGTCGGCGTTATCGTGTGCGGCCGGGCGGCGACGTTGAAGAGCAGGAGCCAGGCTGGCGGGGGGCAAGGGCAAACGGTGCTCACAGGCG
>DATEBC010000010.1:0-6027 GCA_035288065.1 Sedimentisphaerales bacterium
CCCGGGCCCATGCCGACAGGCTGGCGTATATGCTGGTCGTGGGTCCTAAGGAGGCCGAGGTCGAGGCCATAAACGTCAGAATCCGAGGGGTCAACGAGCAAAGAACCATAGGGATCGGCGAATTCCTGAGCGCGGCGGCGCGGAAAATCGCCGAAAAAGAAATAGATTTGGCGATTGTCGGCTGATTTTACGCCGGCGAATTGGTATAATAATCAATAAAGCAGTTGAGAACAGGTCGTTTCGTTCTTGGCAGGTGTGAATTGAGGTTTGTCTGAAAGGCAAGGTGGTACACGATAAGCAGACACGGTTTAAGGATAAACGGAGGGATTAAGGCCCCCAAAGTCCGACTCATCGACGACGCGGAAAACCAACTGGGCGTCGTGGAGCGTTACCAGGCTTTGAACAAGGCGATGGAGGCCGGCTTGGACCTGGTTGAAGTCGCCCCCACCTGTGACCCGCCAGTCTGCCGAATCATGGATTACGGCAAATGGCAGTATGAGCAGAAGCGCAAGCAGCGCGAGGCGCACAAAAAAAGCATTCGCCACACGGCAACGCTCAAGGAAATCAGGTTACGACCTGAAACCGACAAGCATGACCTTGGTATCAAGGTCAATCACGCCCGGCAATTCCTTGAGAAAGGGCACAAAGTGCAGTTTGCGGTGTTCTTCCGTGGTCGGCAGATGCTCCACAGAGACCTCGGGCACAAGATACTGGAGGAGATCGCCAAATCACTCGAAGACCTGGCGAAAGTTGAGCGTCAAGCCACGATGACCGGAAGGCGCATGACCTTGTTAATAGTGCCGAAGTGATCCTGTATTCTGCTTTGTGCGGTCGTTTGATTGGGACGGATAGCCCCGGCAATATGCTGCTATTGCGGTTTGAGCACGGAATACAGGGATCATCAGGGGATATTCTATGCGGATTTGCTCCTTGTGGGGAGATTTTTTGCACCGCACCCTTGACATCCGCCTGGAACAGCGTAAAATAGTGCGTTTTTAGGTTATCTTGAAAGAGTAAAGTAAATGGGCAAGCAAAAGACTCACAAGGGTTTGCGTAAAAGGGTCAAGATCACCGGGACCGGCAAGGTAATGCGCAAGCGGGCCGGCGCGGGGCATCTTATGAGCGGTAAGAACGCCAAACGCAGAAGGCGCCTTACCGGCTCGACTATTCTTTCGGGCGCCCAGGCAAAGGCGGTCAAAATCCGCCTCTGCGAGTGATGACGCATATAGCGCACAAGCGCAGTTGATAGACAATTGTCAAATTAGTCCGGCTTGCTTCTCGGCTTTCATTCAGCTGCCGCCAGCAAGCGTAAAGAATTTAAGACTCTCAAAGGAAAGCTGATATGCCAAGAGCAAGAAAAGGGGCCGCCAGGCGCCAGGCAAGAAAACGCGTCGTAAAAGCAGTCAAGGGCCATCGCGCCTCGGCCGGTCATTTGTTCCGCCTGGCCAAGGAGGCCGGCGTCCGGGCGGGCGTCAACGCTCGAAGAGACCGAAGACGGCGAAAACGCGAATTTCGCGGGCTATGGGTGATCCGGCTGAACGCCGCCTGCAGGCAGCGAGGCTTGAGGTACAGCCAGTTCATCAGTGGATGCAAGAAGGCTGATATCGCGCTGAATCGCAAGATGCTCAGTGAGATCGCTATCGCTGATCCCAAGGGGTTCGATGCGATCTTCGAGGCGGTCAAAGCCGCCCTGAAATCCTGAGCCGTAACCCTGGCTTCGTCCGGCGAAGTACGACATACGAAATTCGACATACAAGAATATGCTCGAGGAATTTGAACAAATCGGCAAAGATGCTTTGGCCGACCTCAAGAAGGTCTCAAACCTCAAGGACCTGGAGGCCTTCCGCATCAAGTACCTGGGTCGCAAGGGACAGGTTACTGAGCTGTTGGGTAGGATCGGCAAGCTGCCCCGCGAACAGAAGCCCCTGGCCGGACAGCTTGCAAACAGGATAAAGAACGAGGTCGGCACGGCCTTTGAGAAGATCAAGACCGCCTTGTCAAAATCGCAGGCCGAAGAATCGAAAGAGATGATCGATGTCACGCTGCCCGGCGTGCCGGTCAGGCTCGGCAAGGCGCACGTCATTACTCAGACCCTCAATGAGCTGCTCGAGATCTTCGGGCGGATGGGGTTCGGCGTGGCCTACGGGCCGGAAGTCGAGGATGAGTGGCACAATTTCATCGCCCTCAATATCGGGCCGGAACACCCCGCAAGGGACCCGCAGGACAATTTCTATATCGACGAGAATACCCTGCTGCGAAGCCAGACATCGACGATCCAGATTCGCGTGATGGAAAAGAGCAAGCCGCCCATCAGGGTGGTCGCCCCCGGTCGCGTCTATCGCCCGGACACGGTCGATGCCACGCACATGTTTATGTTCCATCAGTTAGAGGCCCTCGTCGTGGATGAGGGCGTCAGCATGGTCGATATGAAAACGACTATCGAGCAGTTCATCCACACCTTCTTCGGGCCTCAGACTCAGTGGCGGTTCAGGCCGAGCTTCTTCCCCTTCACCGAGCCAAGCGCGGAGGTCGATCTGCTCCTGAAAGATAAGACCGGCGCCGAGAGCTGGGTCGAGATGGGCGGCTGCGGAATGGTCGATCCGAACGTCTTCGACGCCGTCGGCATAGACAGCGAGAAATACACCGGCTGGGCCTTCGGATTCGGAATCGAACGCCTTGCTATGCGAAAGTACGGAATTACCGATATCCGCCTGCTCTTCGAGAACGACCTGCGCTTCCTCGACCAATTCTAACGGACGTTAGCGATGATTACGAAAGAAGAAATCTTAAGCGCCCTTGCCAAAGATAAGCCCGAACTGCAAAGGCAGTTTAAGGTTCACAAAATGGCATTATTCGGGTCTTATGCGAGGGGAGAGCAGCGAGTGGACAGCGACGTTGATATACTTGTCGAAGTTGACCCGTCTATAGGTCTGGATTTCGTACACGTTAGCCGAAAGAATCGAGGAATTGCTTGGAGTCGGCGTTGACCTTGAGATTATCTGGCAAATCCTGCGCAAGGACTTGTCGCAATTGCGTCGGTCTTTGTCTCGATTATAGACCGGACGATTGTGGCAAAGACTTTCGGCTTGGAGGCCGCCGAAAACTGACGAAGAATCTGGCCAACGAATAGACTATGTTCTCCACCGCTCAGTCCAGATGCTTCGCCGCTACCGTCCCCAAGGGACAAATTAGCGGGGGCTCATCGTGACAGCAAGACTGGTCAGTTTGGACTATTTGACTGAGTCGTCGGGTTTCAGGCCGAGTTTTTGGTAGAGTTGGCGTCTGCCGGCCTTGTCGCCTTTCATGATAGCCTGGGCGTACTCGGCGGCTTCCTTTGCCTTTGCCCGCGGGACCACGATGACTCCGTCGCCGTCTGCGACGATGACGTCGCCCGGCTCGACGAGGACCCCGCCGCAGACGATTGGGCGGTTCACCGATTCAATCTCGTTGCGCCCCGGCCGGACGCCTCTGCCCGGCTTTCTGAAGTACAGGGGGACTTTCTCGGTGGCAATCTCGTCGGTATCGCGGGCGGTGGCATTGGTGACGACGCCGACGCACCCCGCCAGCTTCCAGCCCATTATATTGTTTGAGCCGATGGAGCCGACGTCGGAATCCGGGGCGTCGTCTAAGACCAGGGCCGTGCCTTTGCGGATAAGCGCGGTGAAAGGCTCGCTCGAAAGCTTTGAGTACCAGTCGCCGACCCACTTGTCGAAGGCATCGGTTTCCATCGCCGGGGCCGGGGGCTTATTTGTCGGGACGTATCGGGCCGTTACCGCGATGCCAACGAAGCGGTGCGTATAGTGTTCCGTATCCTTCCAGGCGGCGTGAATTTCCGGCGACATAAGGCCGATATTAGTCAGCCCCACCTTGTCCATCCCGTCGGCGACGTCGGCGACCCGCAGACCGTCGAATAGTTTGAGAGTCTGCTGGTCTTCTTCGGCGCTATAGACCCTGGTGGCGATGAAGCCCTTGCCTGCCCGCAGGTCTTCGACGGTCGGGGCGGTCTTTTGTTCGGCCTGGGCCGGCCCCGATGACGACGCGACGAGGAGCGTCAACGCCGCCCACGCGCCGAGACAGGCCAACAATCGCAGTGCTACAGGCATCTTTTCTTTTCCGGTTTGCATAATGTAACTCCTCAAACTGACCGATTTTGCTTTTTGACACGGATTTACACAGATTAACACTGTTTTTGATATATTTGGATTCCTGCTCCACCACGGGCGGATGTTCCATTTCGCAGGAATAACGGATACCCTTATCCTGTTGGTAAAACTGTGGTTACATCGAAATCTGACCCAAGAACGGTCAGTTTGAGTAATTCCTTGCTGCTGCGGGTTAAATTGCTCATTATCAACTAACATGCGAATATGAATTCTTAGAGTGCTGACAATATACATCCGTGCTGCCGCACTTCAAGCTCAAAAGGCTGGATCGACCCGGCAAAAAGACAAATAGTACCCTCTCACATTTGTATTAGTGGCTTGTCATTCCCGCGAAAGCGGGAATCCAGATTGTAAAGAAATGGATTCCGCATCAAGCTCCGCCCTGAGCGCAGCCGAACGGGTGCGGAATGACAACTTACAGATGCGATTGTTACAGAGTAACAGTGCCGATAGAGCAATCATGGGAGAATCACTTGCGGAATTGACAAATTCTGGTAGAGTGAGCCTTGGCGAAATCGCATTGTGCCTAAGGACCCGGAATGATAGAAATCACGAACAACATTCACATCAGGGAAGACGAGATTGTCGTTAAGGCCTCCCGCAGCGGCGGGCCCGGGGGGCAGAATGTCAATAAGGTCAATACGCGGGTGACTCTGTTTTTCGACGTGGCCAATTGCGGCGCTCTATCCGACGTGCAGAAAAGGCGGATACTCGCTCGATTGGCCGGCCGCGTGGACAAACAGGGCGTGCTGAGGGTCGTCTGCCGGAAGTTTCGCACTCAAAGGGCCAATCGGCTCGCCGCGATGGAAAGGCTGCAGTGCCTGCTTGCAGAGGCGCTGAAGAAGCCGCGCATCCGCAAGAAGACGTGCATACCGCCTTCGGCCCACGAGAGCCGGCTGGAGAAAAAGAAGCGGCGAGGCGCCCTAAAGAGGCTCAGGGCCGAAAAGGAATTCGAGCCTTAATCGGGCAGCTCGTACTCGGTGAGTGTCTCCTCGAAGCTATAAACAAGAGGTCCCGAATGGAGACGAAATGACTGTACCGGCTTTCCCCTCAATGCACCGATGATTGTGTTCTTGCAACGAAGGACCCTGTCATCAAGGGAGAACCAGGCGCACTTCAGCGTGCAATTAGCCGCGCGAATCGGGCAAAGAACCGGATCGCCGCTCTCATCCGTCAGAAAGCCGTGTTCCGCTATCTTGATCGCTCTGCACTTCTTACTAATCATTTTTTCACCACGCTCTTCCCAAACAAACCACCAATACCACAATATTATTATACCGGATAACAGGGCCAATTTGCAAGGATAAACTCGTTAAAACGGACCAGAAGCGGCGACTTTACTTTGTCCACCCGCACTCGACGCAAATCGGCAATGCCCAGCAAGATTCTTATTGGACCGATGTTGCCGGTTATCGGCCCTCAAAGAAAAATAATCCGCCCATCCGCCCCCCGTCATTCGGAGTCTCTTATAGACGAGGAATCCATCAAAACCGCTTAGCCCCGCCACCTGTGGGCGGGGCCCCTGACCAATCATCCACCCCTCCGTCGTCTTTTTTCTCAGCGCTCTCGGCGTTCTCTGCGGTTAATGAGAACTCCAGGCTAAAGCCTTCGCCGCAGCAGAACAACGCAGACAACGATTGCCGTAACAACCATAATCACCATCACCTCTTTCATGCCGATAAGCACCGCTGCCGCCATAATTTCCGCCTCTTTGATTCAGCCGACCGGGCTTGCGTTTTCAACCTTTGTTCTTGTACGCGAATTTTGACTCCCTTCTGCTCAGAAAGCAAGCAAATAGTCCCGCGTTTCGCAAGTTTCGTGACTATACTGTCATTTCGACCGAGCGAAGCGAGCGGAGAAATCT
>DATEBC010000011.1:0-6913 GCA_035288065.1 Sedimentisphaerales bacterium
TGGGACGAGCCGCGAGAAGGGGGCGAGCGGATTTCATATTTCATATTTCATATTTCAAACTCAACGCATCTACAAGGAAGAGGAAGAGGGCTCTTTGAGGCTCTCATTCGAGAGAAGGGGGAGAGGCGAAAACGCACCGCGTACGAATGGCGGTTTGTTAAGCGATTTGAGACGACAACCCCCCCCTCGATAACTAAAAGCGTATGAAGAAGCAAACACATTCATTTATCGTTAAATGAAGCAACGACTGCATTTACAGGTGTTTACAAGTATTTCGGCAATCCGGCTGGAAAACCTCCAATAGTTATCAAGAAAGAGGGCTGGATGCCTTAAGTAACCGCCATTCGCACCGCGTACCTTTAATTTTCCCAATATCGGGAAGAAGACTTTCAACCCTGTATATCAACTGCTACAGACTACAAGACTTGGTTTGGCATTAACTGCGAGATTCTCGGCTAATCGTTTGCGGCGGCGCATGGAGATGCTGGCGAGGGCGAGTAGGGCTAATGTGACGGGCTCGGGGACCTCTTGGAATGGGACAGAGTCGAGTACTGTGCCAAGACCAGGTATCTGTGAATCCGTCATGGCAATCATTCCCGGCTGAAAATCCGAAAGGTGAAAGATGATGTTGTCAGCTACTGTGCCCATGGGGATGTTGAATGGGGGGTCTGGTTTTGCGAGGTTCACCTGAATTATGCCCGCCCAGGCAGGGTCCAGGGTGCCCATATCTATGACACCATCGGGACCGTTAACAACGTTTATCACTGTTTGCGGCTCGAAAAAGAATTGTCCATTATAGGTGACATGAAGGAAGACAGCCAGACCGATTTGGCCGGGATCGTCATTGTGGATGCCGATGACCGCAATTGTGCTTAGGGGCATATAAAGGGCGTCCAGAGCGGGATGAACCTCCCCGTTCACCGTGAGCGTCAAGTCTGCATTTGCTATCGAGCCAATCGCCAAGAGAGACAACACAGTCAACAAGCTTTTCATTACTTCTCTCCTTCCAGAGACACATGCTCGCGACAGTGCCGCTTAGTGCCGCTGTGAGATACAGCCGGCCGGGACGTGTCTAAGTGCGGCAACGTGCCATCGGAAGCTCTCGCACACACAATTTATCCTAACTTCTGTATTGTATATTCTAAAGACATAGACAAGCCAATGTCAAGAAGAAAGCTTATGGAAACTGACATTTCCCATTTGACTTCATAAACGGCATTTCTGCACGCCTTGACACTTTTCGTGAGACACTCCTGTGTAATTCAAGCCCTATAATACCAAAACTGCATCGCAATTTCAATAACCTTTCGAGGAATTTAATAACCGGTCAGTTATGGGTGGGTCGCTGGGTTTATAGTATTGAAGGGCGAAATCTCGAAAATCCCCCTTATCTGCGGCAAAATGGCGTTTCACTGGCTACTCGACAGCCATCCGGCAAGATGGTCAAGTGTGGGAATTTTTTGAAAAAATGTTGTGGATGAGTTTTTTGCCGGGTCAACAAGGGAGCGGCTTCGCGGGCTGTTTTGATCTTTTCATCAGCCCTGCCTCCAAAGCCAGATTAGTTCAGCCGGCGGCATGCAACACTGTCGCATATCTGGCTTCGGCTGGGGGGTGTTTGAAAAGATAAATCAGATGTTTCGATGTCAACTTTCGCTCACCGGCTGAGGCGGGATGTATGCACAGAAGGGCCAGAGGCAAAAAATGCACCGTACAGCCTTAGTTATTCGTGTTGGGCGGCTTGGCGATGTATAGACAGGGCGGGGCGTCTTTCACACCCCGCCTTATCGTTTCAATCACAAGAGCACTTGAGCCGTTTGATGATCCTCAAGAGTAAACCGCTCCACTCAATTGGTGCAGCTTTCCAGCCACACGTTGGCGAACGCCGCAAAATCAACCATATTGATGAAACCATTGTTGTCGGAGTCATAGGCGGCACAACCAAGAGAGCCGGGCAAGTCAAGGAAGTAGTGGTCATTATACTCTCTGTAGCCGCAATAATCGAAGCCATTGGTTGTTCGTGGCCATACCAGCAACCGGAACTGATAAGCACAGCGATGCCATAAATCGAGGTTGCCGGGTGGGTTGGGGGCGTTTATGGATTGATACTCTGTATTCGTTACTCCATTCCACAGGGCCGGCGGATTGGAATAGATTTCCTGGGCGATAACTCCTCCGTATTGGTTCTTGCCCCAGATATTGTCCAGGGTGAACTGTCTCAAAAAGCCGTTAGGATGACTGGCGGAGATAGTGAAACGGAGGTTTTCGGTTTCACTGAGAAGGTTGATTATACTGCATTCTTGAATCTCTCCATCATCTGCAGGGACATAATAGGGGTTACTGGGATCATATTTGACGTTGTGGATAATCGAGGTTACGGGGGAGTTATCAACACGAATGATTAGCTCGCCTACGTTGCCGAGGGAAGGGGTAATATCGGTCAGTGTCCCCGGCGGGTTTTCGTGGTATGCTTTGACGGTCAGGGTGTACAGGCCGTTTGAATGATTATTGGTATTCCAGATTATCCTAAGATCAAGATGCGACCAAAATCCCGTGGTGGTCAATTGATAGAGGTCTTCCAAGCCGTCGATTCCATGGGGTCCCACCGTAACATATTCCCACTCCCATTCACCGAGGATTTCATTATAAGTGTAGAGGACTTTGACCAGCGTTTCATCCAAAGTCACCCAGTCGTTGGGATCACCCGGATCGGGAGGAGTTGCCCCGTCCCAGGAGCCCAGAAGAACCTGGTAGTAATCGACATCGGTGTCGAGGTCGCCAAATAGCCCATAGAGCCAGAGGCTTTGAGCAAAGGCGGCGTTTTCATAAGTTGGAATGCCCAAACCGGGAACTGAAACGTTTGCCGTTCCTTTCAGCAAATTGGGGTTAAGGTCATCCTGAGTTATCTCTGAACGGGGAATATTTCCCACAGTCGTAAAGAGAAATCCGCTGCCTGGAAAGACTCCTATGCCTCCCAAATCGGCCCCTGGTCCGCCGTAAGCACCCATGTCATTGCGCGTGCCGTCGGTATCATTCAATGACGGGTCAGGATCGCCGGTATTGATACAGGGCGATGTTAACTGGAGTCTAAGATTGTCATCCATGGTGCCCAAGGTGTTGTCCAGACCGTCGGGATCGACAAAGAGGGGATCATCGGCGATATTTCCCGGACCGCCCCATCCGCCCGTCCAGCCTTGCAGACAACTGAATTCAATGGACGGGGCGCCGCTCGAAGCGAAAAACTGAGCCGACTCATCAGTGCCGCCGGCATCGGTATTGCCCCAGAGGATGCAACTGTTGAGCGTCACATCGTTACCTTTGTCGTTGTAAACACCTCCTCCGGACGAAGCGGCGGAATTCTCGTTGAGAGAGCAGTTCTGCAATTCGGGCGGAAAGTTATTGGGTGTGGCACCGACGCCACTATTGTATATTGCTCCTCCGTTAGTGGAAGATGTGTTGCCGCTGAATACACAGTTGGTAAGTATGGGAGCGGCAAAGTTGTTCAAGGCATACATGCCGCCGCCCGCGGCAGCGCTATTCCCCAGTATCATACAGGAGCGAAATGCGGGGCTGCTGTGTTGTAGGGACACGCCGCCACCGGAGCCGCTGGCGGTGTTGGTCATAAACACACAGTTGAACAAAGAGGGACTGCCCGAACTCCAGGCGCCAAGACCCCCTCCGCTTCCTCCGGTATTATCCTTAAACACACAGTTGCTTACGGTGGGTTCTCCTGCTGCCGCGATAAGCATGCCGGCACCGACGTAGTCCGGGTAGGACTGGCCGACGTTATATCCGCCGGATATGGTGAATCCGTCCAAGGTGGTCGTGGCATCGTTATTAGTGCTGTAAACAACGTGGTAGCTGTTGTCGGTGATAATTCCTGCGTTGCCGATCTGGCCGGAAAGAACAGTCTCATGAGTACGCCAATCCCTCTCGGCGAGGCTTGTTTCGGTGCCGTCAAAGCCGCCATAGACGACCACACCGTCAACTAATGCGAAAGAGGCCGTTCGATCACCAGGTGTGTAACCTGTACCCTGGTCGGGTTTATACGTACCCTCTGCAACCCAAATTTGTTCGCCGGCCCAGGCTACCGCAAGGGCATCCTGAAGATCGTTGAAGGCATTTGCCCAGGTGTGTCCCGTGCCGGTCCCCGTTGCGTCGGCATCGACATACCAGATGCATGCCCCGGAGTCGCAGATGTGGTAGTCAACATCGACAAAAGTCTCCCAAAGCACCTCACTTAGGTCGGCAGTCCTCATGTAAACTCTAATCTGATCTATTCTCTGGTTGTCGGTGTAAATACGGAACCACTGGGTGCCGCTGTCGGTTCCGGTGAAAAAGAAGCCCCCGCTGGCTCCATAACCCGGGGTCAGCGAGCCGTTAGTGTAGGGACGGGCGAATACATGCGCACCCTCTGATTCTTCGGTGACACAGTCAAAGGTTATGTCAATATTTTGACCGGTCATCAATTGTGCCGGTGAAGCAGGCGCCATGTTAATATTGGTTATGGAATTGCCAAAATGATATTCCACATCGACAAAGGTTTCCCAAAGGACCGTGCTTAGGTCGGCGGTTTTCATGTAAACTCTAATCTGATCGACGACAATATCGCCGGAGGTAATTGTTACAAACCCGGAGCCGCTGCCTTTGGGCGAAGGATAAAGGGGTGAGCCGCTTACGGCATAATTTGGAGACGGCGACCCATTCGTATAGGGCAATACATAAATGCGCACCCCACCAGCCTCATCGGTTGTATAGCTAAACCTAATATCAACGTGATCACTGTTGTGCAACGCATCCGGCGAAGAAGGAGTCATGTTAATATTGCTTACCTGATTCGCCGCCTCGGCTTTTGGAGTGAACCCAAAGAAGCACATCGACATCAGAGCCAACATGACCGACATGCCGACGTTCAGGAGAGTGTTTTTTGTTTTCATTTTCCTACCCCCTTTCAGAGTTGTTTATGTTTTGCAGAACACGACATCCGTACCAGAGTTCTTTCTACATATATGGAAGTTATCCCAAAATCGTATGCTTCGTCAAGCATTATCCCGTGTTTTTTTTAACCGCGCAGTTACAAGTGGTCAATCGGTTTATCATAGTGAAGGCTGACGTCTTGAAAATCCTTTTTTCCTGTGCCGAAATAGGGTTTCACTGGCTACTCGACAGCTATCCGGCAAAATAGTCAAGTGCGGAGAATTCTTTGAAAAATATTCCGGGGCTTAGCTGTAATGGTCAGGCAATCAGCGGTTTGGATGTCAACTTTCGCTCACGGGCTGGGGTGGGATGTATGCGCAGAAGGGTTCTTCGGCCATGTAGTTTTTGGTTGCGGCGTAGGCCCTTGCTCGGCAGCCTCCGCAGAGGTGTCTGTATCCGCAGAGGCCGCATTTGCCTTCGAGGCTGTCGGCGTCGCGCATTCTTGCGAGGTCTTTGTTGTTTTGCCAGATATCGGCGAGTTTGGTTTGAAGGATATTGCCGCAATTGACGGGCAGATACCCGCAGGGGAAGACATCGCCCTGATGACCCACAAAGAGCACGCCGAGGCCCGCGAGGCATCCTTTCGATGGTCCTTGCGCGTGACCGGGCCTGCCGGGGACTGAGCCGCCGGGATGCCCTGTCGCCTTGCGGGCGTTGTACAGTCCTTGCTGGCGAATCACCCGCTGATAATGAGGCCCGCAGGTAACCTTTACCTGGAGCTCGGCCAGCTTGTCCAGCCCGCATATCTCGATGAGCATCTTTTCATACTGCTCGGGCGAGAGCATATCGGTCTGGGCCAGCGTCAGTCCGCAGCCGACCGGCACTAACATAAATATATGCAAGGCGACGGCCCCGAGTGATTTGGCAAGGTCGTAAGTCTGCTTCAACTGGTGGGAGTTGTGCTTGGTCAGCGTGATGTTTATCTGGAATGGAACGTCTTTTTCTCGAAGGCGCTTTATGCCTTCGATCGCCGCCTCGAAAGAGCCTTCCATCCGCCTGAGCTTGTTGTGGACTTCTGCAGTGGCTCCGTCGAGGCTTATGGCGACGCGGGCGATTCCGCTTGCCTTTATCTTCTCAGCGACGGCTGAATCGATCATCGTTCCGTTGCTTGCCAGGGCCAAAGTAAGGCCGGCTTTTCTTGCGTGGGCTATCAGGTCGAACAGGTCGGTTCGGCAGAGCGGCTCGCCGCCGGAGAAGACCAATACGGGCATCATAGATTGGCCTTTGCCCACCTCGGCCAATTGATCTATCAGGCCCATCCCCTGCTCGGTGGATAAGTCGGTAACGGCGGCCTCATCGTCTTCGATCCGTCTGCAGTGCGCACAGGCGAGGTTGCACTTTATCGTCGTCTCCCAGAACAGCAGCCTCAGTACCCGCTCTGACATTGGATGCTCTTTCACTGTTGCGTATCCTCTTTTTTGCCGCCGTTGCCGTATTCGGAGGAAATTTCCTCGGCGCGGCGGACGATGTCATCGACGAGCCTGGCCGCCTCCGTCGGACCGCTTTCTTTGGCGACGATATTGACATTATGAATAACGCAGTGCAGCAGCTTATTGACTACGCGGTTGACCATCGCCTCCATAACATCCTTGCACGAAGCCTCCTCTCTTACCCCCACGAAAAATCGCTCAAGCTCACACCTGCCGATTTGGGCGAATTGCTCCTTCATTTTTCCTATCATTGGCCCAACGTCCCTGGCGCCGAACCAGTCCATGAACTCGCCGACGTTCTCAGAGACGATCTCCATACCCTTTGCGATATCGCGTTTTCGTGCCCGGCGGTTCTGCTCGACCACCTGCGAAAGGTCGTCAACGCTGTAAAGATAGACATCCTCCAGGTCGTTTATCGCAGGCTCGAAATTCATCGGCACGGCGATATCGATAATCAGCAGCGTCCCTTTTTTTCGCCGCCCGGCTATTTCCTTGAATGAGTCCTTTGT
>DATEBC010000012.1:0-3113 GCA_035288065.1 Sedimentisphaerales bacterium
AGCCCGTACCTTTGCTTGAAACCGCACGGATCGAGCCACACCTCCGGATCAATCACGCCCGCCGCCATCAGCCCGAACAGAACGAATAACGCGCCCAACACCGCCAGGACAATCCCGGCCCGAACACGCTGCCGCCTCGAAGCCCCCACGAACATGTTAAGTCTATTTAGCACTCTAACAAAACTCCACTTGTCATTCCGAGTCCCTTTGGGACGAGGAATCTACTCAAACAGCCTCGCGAAGCACCCAAGGGGCGAAACGCTTCCCAATCTTGAATTCGGGTTTTGGGGTGCCCTTACTCAAACTGACCGTCCGTCGGTTTGAATCATTTACCTGTTGGCTTATCTGCGTAAGTACGTTAGAATATGCCTAAACAACGCTTATGTCAACTTTCAGGACTGGTTACGATATGGTATTGGAACACGGAAACTTGAGCAGAATGCTCGAAACGGCTGTCGTCGCCGCCAGACTCGCCGGGCAAAGAGCTATGGAGGATATGGAATTCGTCAAGGCCTCCGTCAAAAACGGCAACGAACTGGTGACCCAGGCCGATTCTCGATGCCAGCAGATAATCATCGAGAGAATCAAAGAGACCTACCCCGACCACGGCTTTATCGCCGAGGAAGGCGACGACGGCAGGCTCTTCAAGCAGCCGCCACGCGGCCCCGAGCCTGTATGGTGGATTATTGACCCGATAGACGGGACAAACAATTTCGCCAACGGCGTGCCTCTGTTTGCCGTCAGCATCGGCGCACTTTATGAGGGTAAACCGATTGTAGGCGTGATTTTTGCGCCCGCTATGGAGTCCATGTTCACCGCCGTCAAAGACGGCGAGGCGCAGCTCAACGGACGCAGAATCGCCGCCGGCACGCACGATATGGACGAATTCTCAAGCATCAGCCTCGACAGCCATTTCCCAACATACAACAGCATCCCGCCTTGGGTCTGCCGGATTATGGAACGCACCAGGTACCGCAACCTCGGCAGCACCGCCCTCCACATGGCTTATGTTGCAAAGGGCAGCTTTCTTGCTAATATAGCATCCACCCCAAAGCTCTGGGACCTCGCCGCAGGGGCGATCATCGGCCACTGCGCCGGCGCCGTAATGACCGATTGGAAGGGCAAAGAAATCTTCCCCCTTGACCCGCACGCCTACCAAGGCGCACAACTGCCCGCAATACTGGCCAACAAAAAGGTCCACCCCCAAATCGTCAACCTGATAAACGCCTGACGACAGCGTCGCCTGCTCAGCCGCAAGTATATCGAGCGCCCATCATCGCGAGCACCACACCCGATTCCGACGGTGTTGGGAACGGAGATTCTCATACATTGTCATTGCGAGGAGGCCGCAGGCCGACGTGGCAATCTCCTATCCCACGCGGGCAGAAGGTTTCTCTGTTCTCTCCGCAGACTGCCAAGTCCGAGCAAGGCGCAACGCCAATCATATGTGCAACAAGTTGGAGATTGCTTCGCTTCGCTCGCAATGACATTAGCCAGTCAAATCGCCACACAACATTACCACGCATCTGGCGTCTTGTGCAGCGCGCGGACCTTGACCTTGCCGGAAGTATAGGGCGGGCCTGCGAGTGGACTAACGTCGCTTCTATCGAGTATCGCGGCCATTCTTCTCTGCGGCCCGTCCGCGCCGATGCGGACAAGTATATACGCAGTGAAGACGTCGCTGCGAACCGTAACAAGATTGCTGATCCGGTGGAAAATCAAATCCCGCTCTTCATAATCATCCGCAGCGTCGTCCCCCCCGGTCGTTAGGCCCTTCAACGGCGTAAGGTCCGGGAAACCATCCTGGTCAATGCCGTCGGCCCCATAGTAATCCATCCCGTAATACCCGGGAAAGCCGCTGACCCAAACCTGTGTCAGCTCGCCGATGCTTCCAAAACCTTTACGCCCGAATCGCCCACGGAAATCAGGCGCACCGGCGCCGGACATCTGCAGCTTGTCCCGACACGCAACCACCATATCGACAATTTTAGGCCCCACTGCCGGAGGCGCAATCCACGGCAACTGTTCCAACACAAACGGCGGAGCCGTATTAATATTTATCCGACCCTTTACTCTTGTCTCATTCGGCAGACCGTGGTTTGCCGGATCGAACACCGTCAAGTAGTTGAATATCCTCGCGTAATTCGGATCTCCTCGAAGGTCAAGCCGCAAATCGGCCTCGGTGCTCCCGACCGGAACGTTATATGCGTTGACGTCGAATACCATCCCGATCTCGCCGACATTCTTAAATCCAACCCCGCCGGTGTACATATCAGTATAAACATTGGGGTCCAAATACGGATGCGCCTGGACAATAGCGGAATCGGGGTCCACATAGAGGTTTGTCTTGCCAAGCGTCACAGCGGTGCTGGCCGTGCTGTCCCACAATCGCCGGATACACTTGTGCCGCGAAATGTCTCTTCTGAAGCTAAGAGCCGGTCCGGGCGCTGAAAGCCACCCACTGGGAATGGCGTGGGAATCAACCGTGATATAGCTTCCGAGCCAACCGCCCGCACGCTTCAGGTATATCGTCCCGCCCTCTAACGAAACGAAGGTCTCATCTTGCGCACAGGGGTCCGGAACCGGGGCATAGCCGGGGACTGCTGCTGCGTAAAGCGCCTCGTTCGGATCATTGAAACTCACCAGAGGCCCAAGACCGTTTGGATCTTGCTCGAAGAGAATAACGTGATAACGCCTTGAGCCGGTCCAGTCTATGTCATAAGTATTCTTAACGCCATTGGAGTCAATCTCGAGCTTCCAGTCGCTGCCCAGGGGACGAGGCCAGTTTTGGGGCGGCCCGTCTTCAAAATACGGCTTGTGAAGCTCTATGGCATAAGATGTATATGTAGTGGTGCCCGAGCTATTGGTCGTGACTATGCCGGCTACTTCTGAGATATAGATACAGGGGCACTCGTAACCGTAGTATGGGGTTGTGCCCGTGTAGTCAAAGATAACGCTAACGTCTGAATCCTCATCTCCAAAGTCTTTGATGTTGGCCGCAACCTGCGTGGCTAATGCGTCTGAGGTTGTAAACCCAAGACCAAGATTGGCATTTTGCAGGCCAGCCCTTATCGCATTCCTGAGATCATAGACATTTCCGTTGATGTTGGCCA
>DATEBC010000013.1:0-4212 GCA_035288065.1 Sedimentisphaerales bacterium
CGGGGATAATCCGCGGGCTTGCAGCGCACCAGCCGGGCGCAAGAATCTTCCCCTTATCGCCGATGAGAAGACTGCCGCCGTCGTTATCTCCCATCCTGCGGCCCTCTTCAAGCTCTTCGGGGCGCGGCGGCTCATTGCCGCCGTCGTACCACATCAGCGTTACAGGCGGCATATCGCCCCGCGCGGGAAACTCGTAACGCACAATTGATTTCGTCGGGCCTGTCTCCTCGTTGCAGCCCTCCTGCGATACCAGCTCGACGCTCGTCGGGTAGCCCAGCTTCAGGGCCCAGAAGATGGGCGAGCAGTTATGGATGCCCATATCGCCGAGCGGTCCGGTGCCGAAGTCCCACCATCCTCGCCATTTGAATGGGCAGTAGGCGGGGTGGTACGGGCGCTGCGGGGCCGGGCCGAGCCAGAGGTCCCAGTCGAGCGTGACGGGAACGGGCGGCGTGTCTTTTGGTCGGCCGACGCCTTGCGGCCACCAGCCTTTGGGCCTGTCGGTCCAGGTGTGGACCTCGCGCACCTTTCCGATGGCGCCGTCCCATATCCACTCGCAAAGCCTGCGAATTCCTTCGTCCGAATGGCCCTGAATGCCCATTTGCGTGGCGACCTTGTGCTCGCGTGCAGCCTCGGCGAGCTTGCGGGCCTCAAAGATCGTGTGCGTCAGCGGTTTCTCGCAATAGACATGCTTGCCCATTTTGATGGCCGTTATGGAAGCGATGGCGTGGACGTGGTCGGGAGTGGCCACGACGACGGCGTCGATGTCTTTCTGCTTATCGAGCATTCTGCGAAAGTCCCGATACTGCCTGGCCTTGGGGTAGCGCTTAAAAGTCCCGGCCGCATGGCTTTGGTCCACATCGCAGAGCGCGACGATGTTCTGGTTTTCAAGCTGTTGCAGATCAGAGGCGCCTTGGCCGCCGACGCCGATGCCGGCTATGTTCAGCTTCTCACTCGGAGGGGTACTCCCGGCGCCTCCCAAAACGTGCCGCGGCACAATCGTGAACGCAGCCGCAGCAGTCAAGCCCCCTATGAAATCACGGCGAGATACGTTTGTGTTTGCCTTCCCGGCGGTCTTCGTGCGAATTTTCATATCGATGTCTCCTCGAAAAATATAACTCTGACAAGTCCTTCAATTTGCCGTTGCACTATCCAAGCTCGCGTTTTGCGCATTCGACGATACGATCAATTTCACGAGCCATGTCTTCGTCTATAGGTTCGATTTTGTGCGTCTCAAGGATGCGATTGACCCCGCAGGCGATGCGATCGGCCATTGAGCCGCATCCATGGCTTTGCCATCTGTCCCAGCTTTCTCTGGTCCATGCTGGGCCGGGCAGCCAAAGCTCCTTGCGAAAATGCTTTACCGTATGCTCCTCGGCCAGGAAATTGCCGCCCGGGCCCACCTGCCGAACCACCTCCGTCGCAAGGGTGTCGGCGTTCACCTCGAAACCTCGGACAATCCGCTTTACGTATTCCATCAATTCATTGTCGAGATACAGCCATACGAGGCTGCCTGCATGGTCGGTGCCGCATATACCGCAGTGCCCGAAAGTATCGGCCCCCGCTAAGGCGCCGAGCAACAGTGACGTGCCCTTCTCGATGCCTGCCTGGGCATCGGGGAGCTTGGCGTCGGTCAGGCCGACGTTGATATAAACGGGAAACCCGTAATGCCTCGCCATTTGGACCATCGCCGCCGCCATCAGGCCCTGCTCGGGCGACCCAAACGAGCAGATGCTCGTCCGCGGGTCCATGATGTGCGGTATTCCGCCGAATGTGATGGGCGTGCCCGGCGCGAATAGCTGAGTTGCCACGACGCCGGCCAGAATCTCTGCGTTCTCCTGGGCTAATGTTCCTGCTAATGTCGCCGGCGCGGTAGCCGATGTCATCGCCATCGGGCCGATGCTGATGGGCTGGCCTGCCTGGGCGAATTCCTTCGCAATATCCAGGCCGTCTGCCGGCAACTGCAGCGGGCTGATCGGTTCGAGAAATGCTTCGACCATCGGCTGATCGCGCAGGGCTTCCTCGCCGCCGGCGACGGCGCGGTATATCTGAAGAATGTATTTTGCCGTTCTGCCGTTCTTGACCCAGCATCGTGTCGGCTTGGTCGTGCCTTTTACAAGCTCAGCAGTAAGGAATACATCACGCCACTGCTCCGAGACTTCCTCGGGCTGAGCCATCGAACCGACTATAGTGACGTTGCTCAGCGCATCGCCGAGCCTTATCGCTTCGCGCGCATCCTGTATCGTGGCGGCGCGGCGCAGACCAGTATCCGTATCGATCCAGCTATACTGGCCGGGGCTGCTCATCAGCACGAAATCGCCGTAGCCGAACCTGGCCGTCCGCTCCGGGTCCCTGCCATAGAGGATGTACTTCTTGGCCGCTTGCCCGATACTCTCGACCACCAGCTTCTCGGGCAAACGGGCAATCCTGCTATCCTTATCCACGTTAGCCCCGGCCCGGGCGAGAAGATCCAGCGCTTCGGTGTGGTGCACCATCACGCCGGTATCGCGCAGTATCTTCATCGTGCCGTCGTGGATGGCCTGCATCTCTTTCTCGGACAGTATTTTGACGTCTATTCTCGCCATAATCTTGGAGCCTGTGACCAAGTAAGGTCTCGCGGGCCTTTGGTTCTCTGGATTCCCGCTTTCGCGGGAATGACAGAGGGGAGTATTCATTCTGTTAGGTGCTTGCTCTATGGGCCGACGCTTGGTTTATTTCCGATTTTCCCCTTTGAGCCACAAGTCGATGGGCGACTTGACCCCTTTGGGCCGGAAGGGCAGCTCGACCTTTCGGCCTGTCCCTGCGGATTGGTAGCCGGCGTAGAGCGCCTCCTGGACGATTCGGCCGTCTTCGCCGGTGGCCCGAGGCTCTTCTTTGCCGCGTACGCACCGGGCGAAGTGTCGCATCTCCTGTGGAAAGCCGTAGTTCCATAGCTCCTCGAAGACCGGATACGTCCAGCCTTTGGTGGAAGGCGCTTTTTCCACCGCGTAGCCGTAGCCGGTTTCGCTGTAAGTCGGCAGGGCGTTGCCCATGTGCAGGTCGGCGTAGGTAACTCCGCCTTCGCCATAGACCTCGATGCGGTCCTCCATGCCGCCCCGGCGGGCCCAGCTATCTTCGACAAGCCCCACCGCGCCGCCGGCGAATTCGATTATGCAAACCGAGTTGTCCTCCCCTTTGGTCTTGTCCGCGTGGACATACGCGCCCATCTGGCAATAGACGCTCTTGATTTTGGGCCGATCCAGGAACCAGTAGCAAAAAGCGATGCCGTGACAACCCATGTCCATAAAGACTCCGCCGCCGCTTTTTTCGACGTCCCAGAACCACGGCGCGTGCGGGCCGAAGTGCTTCTCGCTCTGCTTGACCATATAGACCTTGCCGAAGGCGCCCTGGTCGGCCATTTCCTTGGCCTTGACGTATTTCGGCGTGAAGAAAAGCTCCTCGGCGTACAGCAGCAGCACGCCCTTTTTCCTGCACGCATCGATCATTTCGTCGGCCTCTTCGAGCGTCATGCAAAGGGGCTTCTCGCATACGACGTGCTTGCCCGCGTTGGCGATGTCGATTGTCATCTGAGCGTGCAGGTAGTTCGGCGCGGCAATCGTAACCAATTCGATATCGTCTTCGAGCAACATCTCTTTGTAATCGGTGAAAACTCGCGCTATGCCGTATCTCCCGGCAAGCTCAGCGGCGTGACCGGGCGTCGGCGAGGCGACCGCCACAACCTCCGCGGCATCCGGTGCCGCGCCAATAGACCAGGCATGAATATCCGCCTCGAACTGCGAGCCTATTATTCCAATTTTAACCGGCCCTTTTTTCGCCATAATTCTGCCTCCATTGCAGATAGATGGTGGGCACAGCCCACCCTACGATTCTGCACCCGATTCCAACACGGATTGACACGGTGCTATTAGACACGGATTAACGCGGATTTGCACGGGTTTTTTGCGGGATGGAATGGCGGGCACAGCCCGCTACCGCGTTTCACAAGTCTCGTGCCTATACTGTCATTTCGACCGAGCGAAGCGAGCGGAGAAATCTATTCAAACAGCGAGATTCTATTTCCTTCATAGTTGTGCCACTTACGAAACGCGGTACTACGATTTTTGACCTGCGGGGCGGGGGAGCTATTCGAGCTGCTGCCTGCCCATTATGGCGTCGGTCAGGATCTTGCCGGATGCGTATTCGATTGTCGAGCCGGAGGGCAGGCCTCTTGCAAGG
>DATEBC010000014.1:0-10276 GCA_035288065.1 Sedimentisphaerales bacterium
TCTGCCGGGCGAATGGAAACGCAGCCTGTTCAACGGCCTGGCCCAGGTGATCGTGCAATCCACCCAGCAGGCCGGCCAAATCACGCTCAAAGCCGGCGCACCGGGTCTGACGACCGCCGCGCTTACACTCCAATCGCAACCCGCAGTCCTGCGTCCCGCCGTTCCGGCGTCACAACTATAAATGTCCATGCCATTAGCTTAGGAGGTTCACCCCCGTGAAATCGAAATCGTGCCTGTTGTCCGTTATGAAAAGTCTATCGGTCCTCGTCGGTTTCTTATGCTGTTCACTGTCTCTTCGCGCCGAGCTTTCACTGAAGGAAATCCGCACGGCTTCGAACGATGTCCTGGTGGCGTATTTCAAAAGCACCGTTGTCCAGGCGGATGAGGTCAACACGGCGGATTTGTCATTGTGGAAGCTCAACGACCAGCCCGTGACGGCTGTCAACAAGTTCGTCACTGAGGCGGACGCCTGCGATCATCACATCTATTTGCAGGCGCCCACCCTTGTCAATGGAACGAGCTACACGCTGCAGACGCCCCATGGCGACACGACCTTTGTGTTCGACGACACCAAGATATTCTGCGAGTCGATCAAGACCAATCAAAATGCATATTCCGCCTTGTCGAAGGTCCGATACGCCAATTTCGCCATCTGGCTCGGCAACGGCGGCAGCAGGCAAATCAGCGGCCAGCTTCCGACTTACACGGTCTTCAAGGTGTTCACCGGCGAGACGGTGGCGCATGGAACGCTTCAAGAGATCGGCCAGGACGAATCGTCGGGTGATTTCGTGTACCGCATCGACCTCTCGGCAGTCCCCGAAGGCGGGCCATACAAGATTGCCGTGAAAGGCTGCGGCTGCTCCTATCCCTTCGGGGTGGGCGGCGACTTCTCGCGCCGCCTGGGCCATATTTCTTTTCGCTCGCTGTATCATCAGCGGTGCGGCTGCCAGATTGTCGAGCCTTACGCTTGGAACATCAGGACCAAACCGTGCCACACGACGGTCTATAACACCAATGCGCCTATTGGAGAAGCCCGCCTGGCCGTTGCCGGAAACGAACCCAACTTCATCGCCTACGGCGGCTATCACGACGCCGGCGACGCCGACCGCCGCACCTACCACATGGATGTCACCGCAACCCTCCTGACGACCTACGAGGCGTTCCCGGCCTATTTCGCCGATGACCAGTTCAACATCCCGGACAAATTCGATGACCGGTACAATATCCTCGGCAAGAGCAACGGCATTCCCGATATTATCGACGAGGCCGAATGGGGGGCGATGTTCTGGGAATACATGCAGGAGCCTTCCGGCGAGATACACTGGGGCACCGAGACGCTGCACTACTCGCCCTTTACGACCTACGACAAGGAGACCAAACGCTTCGGAACGGAGGTTCTCGATACGCGGACGGCGGGCTTTGCCGCCGGGATGTTCATGCACCTGGCCCGAATCATAAAGCCCTATAAACCCCAGCGCAGCGAAGAGCTGGAGAAACACGCGGAAATGGCCTTCATCGCTGCTGGTGATCGCATTGGCGCCACGCATAAACTCTACTATGCAGTCCAGAATTATCTGCTCACTGGAGACCAAGCCGCTCACCAAATGGTCAAGGACCTTTCGGATAGTGTAAGTGCCTATGCCGATACCTATAACGGCGCTTGTGAATCGTTCGCTTCAAACGGCTGGCTGGCCTCTTTCTTCTTCTCATACATCATCGAGAAAACCAGGCCCATCGATCCGAACGTTGTCGAACGGTTCAAGGCCGCTATAAAAGCGACCGCGGACAAAGAGATCGGATACCTCAATGCCAATGCCTACCCGGTCGGCGCGCCGATGAGTCTGCGATGGTGGGGAAGCAACGCAGCCCAGGGACAGTACGCATATCCCTGTTTGCTTCAGTGGGCCTTGACTAAGGAACAGAAATACATCGACGCCGCAAGCCGGCTTATGGACTATGTTCAAGGTCTAAACCCAATCGGCAAGTGTTATGTCTGCGGCATTGGCTTCAACAGGGTCCACAACCCCCATGATCGAGAGTCCGCTTACACCAAAGAGCAAGGCTGGGGGCCTCGACCGGGCATCCTCGTCTTCGGACCGGGCGGACGCGGCAGGGGAGTATCGGTTCCTTCGGCAACCACACTCCCTCGAGAGCGTCGATACATCGACAATCTGCCTTCCATTCAATGGAACGAGTTCACCGTCTATCAAAGCCTATGTTTTCCCGCCGCCGTCTATCCGGTGCTCGCGCAGGGCGGCGCCTGGGACGAAACAAATGACCCCTTTGCCACGCAACAGAATTAGACGCTCATCGGACCAGCTTGGTACCGCGTTTCGCAAGTTTCGCGACTATACTGTCATTTCGACCGGCTTGTCCGCCGTAGCCTTGGCGAAGGCGGAAGCGAAGCGAGCGGAGAAATCTATTCAGACACCCGAATTCCGTTTTTTTTATAGGCGTACCATTTATGAAACGCGGTAGTGATCGCGGCTGGGTCGTTTGGGGGACGCCTGCGACCAACTCCGGAATCTCCGGCTTGTCCGATTGACCCTTTGGGGCAAAAACCGCTACATCTCGGGCAGACGCTTGAAAACGGATCGGGGAATTGATAGAATGGGACACGTTGATTTGTTTATCCGAATAAGGAAAGACGTTATGACAAAATTGCGTGAGATTCGACATCTGCTGATTTGCACCTTGCTTTGTGGATTTGTGTTGGGTTCGGTCGTTGTGGCGGGGAATCGGGCTCAATGGCAGGAGCGGTTCAGCCGCAACGGCATCTCGGACGAGACTGGGCTGGCCGATACGTTTGATCCGGCTGCGGGCAAGAATATCAAATGGGCCGCACAATTAGGCAGCGAGTCGTGGGCGACGCCTGTGATTGCGGGCGGAAGGGTGTATATGGGCACTAACAACGATCCGCCGGAGGGCAAGCCGCACGATCCCCGATTCGAAGGCGACAGGGGCGTTCTGTTGTGTCTGGACGAGAAGGATGGGAAGTTCCTGTGGCAGTTGATGGTCTCGAAGCTCGGGCCGGACCCGTATCTGGATTGGCCGCGCGCCGGAATCGTCTCGCCGCCGAGCGTCGAGGGCGACAGGGCTTATGTCGTGACTAATCGCGGCGAGGCCGCGTGCTTAGACGTGATGGGCCAGGCAAACGGCAACGACGGGCCTTATATGGATGAGGGCGTGCATCTGGCCATAGGCAATAAGGGCGAGCCGAACTTGGAGCCGTTCGAAGTTACGAATATCGACGCCGACATTATCTGGCTGTTTGACATCCCCAATCAGGCCGGCACCTGGCCCCACGACGCGGCGCACAGCTCGATCCTCATCGACGGCGACTTTCTCTATATCAACACCAGCAACGGCCTCGACAATCAGCATCGCACAATCAACAGGCCGGATGGGCCGAGCCTGATTGTCCTGGACAAGAAGACAGGCCGCCTGTTGGCGCGGGACAATGAGGGAATCGGGAAAAACATCTTCCACTCGACTTGGTCCTCGCCGGCACTGGGGGTAGTCAACGGGCGCAGGCTGATATTCTTCTGCGGCGGCGACGGCATCGTCTATGCGTTCGAGGCGTTGAAGACCGCGCCGCCGGAAGGAACGGTCGAGACGCTCAAGAGAGTTTGGAAATTCGACTGCGACCCGAACGCGCCGAAAGAGAACGTTCAGCAGTACATCCGAAACAGAGAGGTCAGTCCCAGCAATATCAAAGGTATGCCGGTCTTTTATGAGGGCCGAATCTACGTCGCGCACGGGGGCGATATATGGTGGGGCAAGCATCAGGCCTGGCTCAAGTGCATCGATGCGACGAAGACGGGTGAGATTACCGAGTCGGGCCTTATATGGTCGTGCGATCTGACCGAGCATTGCTGCTCGACGCCGTCGCTCAAGGATGGGCTGCTGTTTATCACCGATTGCGGCATGATGATTCGCTGCATCGATGCAGAGACGGGCAAAGTCTATTGGACGCACGAGGCCAAGGGCGATATGTGGGCCTCGACCCTCGTGGCCGACGGCAAGGTGTATATCGGGACCAACCGCGGGGAATTCTTCATCTTCGAAGCGAGTAAAGAAAAAAAGCTCATCAGCGAAATCAAATTGGATAGCGCCACCGCTTCCACCCCCGTCGCCGCCAACGGCGTACTGTATGTTGCCACAATGCACAAGCTGTATGCGATCGAGAAGCCGGCCCAATAGGGTGGGCAGGAGAGCAGAAGGCAGGAGACAGTTGCCAGAAGCGGGATTCCCGTGAGGCTCCCGATGGCTCGGGACCGGCTCAGATTGGGTTTGATTGGGTTTGTTTTTTGCTTGGGGTGGGGGTGGCTTTTTGTTTGTAACGCTTTGCAGTTGCGGGGGTTGCGGTGATTCTTTTGCTTGGAGGAATTGGGTTTGTTTTGCATAATCCGGCCATGATTCTTTGGTAAGATGGGTAAGATACTCGATTCTGGATGCAGGATACTTGATTGTGCGGGGGCATAGGATTGGGTTCGTTCCGGCTTCGCCAAAGGTTTCGCCGCGACAAGATTGGGTTTGTTTGGGTTTGTTTTTTCGCTCTCGGCGGGGCGGATTATCCGTGTAAACCTTTGTCGGACAGGAGGTTGCGTTGATTTCCTGGTTTTGAGAATTGGGTTTGTTTTGCATAATTGAGTCATACCACGAAGCCCTAAGGGCCCCCTGGCGGGGACACCAAGACAAGAATGAACCACGAAGTGACACGAATTTGCACGAAATAGAAAAAAGACAGAAGAGTATAAGAGGCAAGGTGGGTTGGATAAGGGGTATGGGTAGAAGACAGGAGACAGAAGACAGAGGACAGGAGACAAGAGGGGATCGGGGTATCAGGGAATTCCGCCACGGGCGGATCTGCGCTGCGCTTCGACTTCGCTTTGTTGCGACTGTGGGGATCAGGAGAATAGGGGATCTCCCGATTGATTCCGCCCAATTGCCGGCGAATCTGCGATATTGATGATTGATTATTTACTATTGATCCGGGCACAGGCGGGGCTGCTGAATGGATGTTTTGATTGTTTTTGTCTGGCATGTTTTGTTTTCTGTCCTTTCACTGATACGACTCTATTATGTTAGTTTGGTGAGTATTCCGCCGCGGGCGGATCTACGATATACCCTATTTGTTTGATGTATATTATACATCATGGACAGTTGTGTGTCAAGTGAATTTCAACCACGAAGGCGAGCCTAACCACGAATTAACACGAATACCTATGGCACAAGTTTACACGAAAGAGAAAAAGCAGAGAGAAAAGATTCACCACGAAGGACACGAAGGGGCACAAAGAAGGAGCCACAGAGAACACCGAGGACACAGAGATGA
Source organism: Sedimentisphaerales bacterium (assembly GCA_035288065.1). GTDB lineage: Bacteria > Planctomycetota > Phycisphaerae > Sedimentisphaerales > Anaerobacaceae > JAFGCD01. The sequence continues at coordinate 5,339 of DATEBC010000014.1, forward strand.
TCACTAGAGAGGGGTTATTAAATTGGGGCAGAGGGACAAAGGCACTGAGGTGGAATGAGTAGATGCGGGCACGGAGGCACAAAAATAGAGCCACAGCCGTAAGGGCCAGGAAGGGCCACAGAGAGTACAGGGAAAAGCATTAGACACGGATACCCAGGGGACAAGTTTACACTGATACCTAAGGCACAAGTTTACACGGATTATGTCGAAACTCTAAATCCGCCAAAGGCGTATCTTTGATATTTGACGGGAAAGCGGGGGAGTTCATTGATTGCGCCACTGGCGGATCTTCGATATTGATGATTGATTATTTGACAGGGAAGGGGGGGGCTTGTAAAATTGGCGTAGTCGGAGGGGAGTGTGGATTTGGCGTTTGGAGTTCAAGAATGGCGAAGACAAAAGCAAATGAGAGGGAGTTTGCGGGGCAGGTCATCCACTGGATAAAGGAGCAACTCAAGGAAGGGGGACTGCCTTTTGAGAGTGCAACAAACGACTCCGGACTTTACGGTGTGGCAAGCGTGAAGTTTCCGGGCGTGTTGCTGACGCTGGACTTTGAAGGCTTGCGGCCGTTCTGCGGATGGGAACTGAAGACGCCAAAGACGGATGCGCGGGATAAGGAATTGCTGAAGGGAGCCGTCGAGAAGGCACAGGTGATAGAGGCAAAGTACTTTGTTACGTGGAATATGCAAACGGCGGTTATCTGGAGGACGCCGGAAAAGACGAGGGCGATAATATTGATATTTGCTCATTTTCCTTAACATACGTAGAATTGCTGGTGTGTTTGATTCCGGGACCGGACGATGAACACAAGACGAGCGACATCCAAAACTTCATGTGATTAAGGGCAAGGTAATGAGTGAAACGATAGGTCGGGACGTAGGAGAAAAGAAGGGATTTCTGCTTGAGTATTACAGGGACAGAGCTACAGAGTTAATTTCTGAAATCCGAACTGTCTTTTCCGAGTCGGAGTATAAAGCTCGTGCTGCTGCTGTGAATAAGGGGTTGGTGGAGGCCAGAGAGAAACTGGTCAAAATACTCGAGCAAAATGCTCACAGGGAGAATTGGACCAGACGGGAAGTATTACAAGGCGTACTGATGATAACCTACGCAAACTACGTGGTAATGATCGAGTCTCGAAATGAACTTTGGCCGTATGAGTATATGACGTTTGCCCGTCGCGTAGGGGAATTATGGGAGCCTTTCTGTCAATTGTGCTGGGAATACCCTTTGGTCGAGACCATAAAGTATTTCGTCCCTCCACTATTTAGGGATGTCAAGAACAAGCTAATAAAGGAAATCGAGAATTTTATTGATGATCTGAATATTTCTCCAGAGCAACGGGCCGAATTGAAGGAGTATTATCAGAAAGTGTGGAGTTTAGTTACGTCCGGTGAAATCAAACTTGAATTGGACCTTCACTTTGAGGATGGTGACAATAAGTATGTAGTGGACTTCAAAAGTGGTTTCAGTTCGAATGAGAAGGGGAATACGAATAGGTTATTGCTTGTGGCCAGTGTGTATAAGATTCTTGAGGAGCAATACAGGTGCTTATTGTTTGTCCGCTCCGAAGAAGATCAGAACAACCACTATTTGCAGACTCTTAAGAATTCTGAGCTCTGGGCGGTTTACTGTGGAAAAGATACTTACAAGCAAATAAAGAACTTCACTGGATTTGACCTTTCTTCTTGGTTAAGGGCGAACGCAAGATGGGAACATGATTTTAGGCCACAGATGTATGCTCAATTACAGAAGAATGATTTGACCAGGTACTTGGAATGGTAGAAACAGTTATACAAGGCAAAACGAGGAAACGGCGCGAACTCTGCGCATTCTATACACATTCTGACCCTATCGTGACATATATGGTCAGTCGCCTTCAAGTTGAGCATGGCGACAGAATTCTTGAGCCCTGTGCTGGGGACGGGGTTTTTATAGAGAGGATTGTGAGAGACCCACGTAGTACTGGTTCCAGAATACACGCGGTGGAGTTAAACTCGCAGGCCGTTGAAAGACTCAGGGATAAGTTCAAAAATTATGCTAATGTCACCGTTCAAGAAGCCGACATGCTGGTTAAGGCAACAGATACACTTTTTGAAGAAAAGCAGGAGCTATATACGAAGATAATTGGAAATCCTCCATACGGAGCATGGCAGGACCAGAAAAGGCGGCAACTGCTGAAAAAAATATACGGCGGATATGTTAGGGAAACCTACGGGCTCTTTATAAGAAAATGTATAGAGCTACTAGAGGAGAGTGGTCGGCTGGTCTTCATCGTGCCGGATACTTTCCTGGCACTGCACCTTCATGCAGGGCTGAGGCGGTACCTCGTTTCACACACTAAGATAGAGGAGATTACGCTGATACCATCGAAGTTCTTTCCAGGGGTCAGTTTTGGGTATTCTAACCTTTGCATAATAACACTCGTGAAATCGAAACACCCGGGAAAGAACATGATAAGAATTGTGTCACTTGCCCGTAGAGTCGATGCCTTATACGAGGTTGCTAATGGCAATTATGGTGCAGCTGATTCTGTTGATGAGATAAATCAGGACGACGTTGGCAGATGGGAAAATACCGGATTTATGGTTGGGTGTCAAGGAAATAAGAAGATTAGGGTCACCGTAGGAGAGGCAGAAACTCGTCTAGGAGATATGGCTGATTGTGTGACAGGCTTCTACTCGGGAGATGACCGTCAGTTTCTTAGAGTAAGAGCCCAAGCCGTCAAACATGCGGTCAGATATAGGGCAGTACCGGAGGCAGAAGTTTCGTTTGATTTTGCAGGCCAAGAGAAGATATTGTCGGGGCTGAGCGATGGAAAGAAATACGTGCCCCTGCTAAAAGGGGGGGGGACACGTCCTTTTGTCACGGGGACGGACTGGTTTATGCGATGGGACAGTGAAGCTGTCGAATTCTACAAGAGGGACCATAAGGCCAGATTCCAAAATTCTCAATATTATTTCAGGGAGGGAATTGGCATACCCATGGTAAAAACACGCCGGATTAGAGCATTTTTTCTCCAGAACCGACTTTTTGACCAATCCGTCGTTGGGGTTTTTCCGAAGAAGCCGGAAAATGTGAATTATCTCTTAGCATTTCTTAATTCAATCGCATGTACTAAGATGCTTATGGCACTGAACCACACAGCTAATAATTCTGCTAATTATGTGAAAAGAATACCGGTTATCATGGAGTCCGCAGCGGTCGCGAAGGTCGAAGCAATCATGGAGCGGTTCTGGCAAGGGACAGAGGTTCGGGAAATTCTAGTGGAGATCGACGAAGTTTTCGGAAAGTTGTTCGGGATTTGACCTCGTCGAGGAGCGTCATTTGCTGCCGAAGCTGCGGGAGGTGAAGAAGAAAAAACGAGTTGAGCAGGATGTGGGTAAGCTGAGAGAGGAGGTAACGGAGGAGATTCTGCCGAGTGGGGCGCTGAGGTTTCCGGATGCGTTTGTGAAGGGTGGCGCAAAGACGGAGTGGGAAGAGATTGGGATAGCGGCGGAGGTTGTGAAACTCGGAGCGGTTGGGATGGGGGTGCAGGAGATATGCGATGGCGAGCGGAATCATTTGATGGAGGTTCGAGGCCTTGAGAAGTCGAAGTACATAGTCTATGCGAAGCATAAGTCAGAGCAGGTGGTGAAGGTGCCGAAAAGTGAGATAGTGATAAAGAAGGCGGTGCAGGACTATGAGATTTATGTGAGGGAGACGAGGGACAAGCTATACAAGGCAATTATGGAGAAATCCGGGGACCACAGTATGGCAGAGAACCTTGCCGGAGATATTTGTGCGGATTTTGGGCTGCCGGACGTGCGGTGAGTTGAGTGGTAGGAATTATGGGTAGTGGGGCGATGGGTGGTTCAATAGATGCCTCGACTGCGCTCGGCATGACAAGGGGGGAATTCTACGGAGTTGGTGAAATATCGAATATCGAATATTGAATGTCGAATGATGAAGGTCGAGGTTTTGGGGCGAGGGGGGGCGGCGGCGGGGAGTGATATGGGAGGGTCGGACAATTCGGACGGGTAGGACGGGTAGGACGGGGCGGGTGCAGACTTTCTGGGGAAGAATGGGAAAGCCGTCTGGCCGAAGCCCCAGCAACTCGAATTGGTCTTGACGTACTTCGGGCGCTGAGCGCAAGCCGCGACGCGCGCGGGCGGGACGCCCGCGACACGGATGTTGGCGGGCGACGAAAAGAGGAGGGTAAGCCGGGACGCGCGCGGGCGGGACGCCCGCGACACGGACGTTGGCGGACGACGAAAAGAGGAGGGTATCAGGGGATCAGGGGGGCGGCGGCGGGATTTTGAAAGAAATGTGAAAAAAATTGAAAAAGGCGCGTCACGTTTTGTGGTTTCGTTAGACTTGTATAATAGTAACAGATGAGCAGCCTCGATGAATTTGCGAAACTGGTCGAAAATGCGAGGCAAGGCGAGAAGGATGCTCTGGACCGCCTGGCCGATTCGGCGAGGGTGCGCTTGGAAGAATATGTGTTCCGGCTGACGCTGGAGCATGATTTGACGCAGGATATTGTTCAGGAGACGATTTTAGAGATGTTTAGGGTATTCGAGAAGCTGAAAAGGGGCGAGCGATTTTGGCCCTGGTTGTATGGGATTGCGACTAATAAGCTTCGCAACCACTACGGTAAGCAGTGGCGGCATAAGACGTTATCGCCGGCCGGGGCGGGCGAGATTGCGGGGGCTGCGGGCAGGGATGGGCTGGCGGATGTGGTTACGCGGGAGTTTAAGCAGATCGTTCTGCGATCGATGGACGAGCTGCAGCCGCGACACAGGGCTGTGCTGACGATGCGATGCTACGACCAGATGGCCTATTCGGAGATTGCGAAGGTAATGGGCTGCTCGGAGTTCGGGGCGCGGGCGCTGTTCCACCGGGCGAAGAAGGCGCTTGCGAAGAAGCTTGGCGGGTACGGACTCGGCAGAAGCTCCTTGT
>DATEBC010000015.1:0-6916 GCA_035288065.1 Sedimentisphaerales bacterium
CCCAGGCCAGATGATGGTCAAGATCGTCAGCGACGAACTTACGAGACTGATGGGCCCGGTCGATACCCGCATCTACTTCGTCTCGCCCGGCCCCACCGTCATAATGCTGGCCGGCCTCCAGGGCGGCGGCAAAACCACCACCGCGGCAAAGCTCGCCAAGTACCTCGTCGCAAACGGCAAAAAGCCCCTCCTCGTCGCCGACGACCTCCAGCGCCCCGCCGCTATCGAGCAGTTGATAGTCCTCGGCCGGCAGCTTGGCATAGATGTATATAGCGAGGACGGCAAAGACCCCGTAAAGGTCGCCCGAAACTCCATTAAGCACGCCAAAGAGAACGGCCACGACGTCGTCGTCCTCGATACCGCGGGCAGGCTCCATATCGACGAAGATATGATGGCCGAAATAGCCGCCGTCGCCAAGGCCGTAACCCCGCATCAGATATACCTTGTCTGCGACTCGATGACTGGCCAGGACGCAGTCAACTCCGCAAAAGAATTCAACGAGCGGCTCGAGCTGGACGGCGTAATACTCACAAAGCTCGACGGAGACGCACGGGGCGGGGCTGCTCTCAGCGTCAAAGCTGTCACCGGAAAGCCAATTAAATTCATCGGCGTCGGCGAAAAACTCGACAAAATCGAGGAATTCCACCCCGACCGCATGGCCTCCAGAATCCTCGGAATGGGAGACGTCGTCACGCTCGTCGAAAAGGCCCAGGAGCAGTTCGACGCCGAGGAGGCCGTCAAACTCCAGAAAAAAATGGCCAAGGGAAGCTTCGGGTTCGACGACTTCCTGAAGCAGATGCAGGCCGTCAAGAAAATGGGCGGCATAAAGGATATGCTCAAACTCATGCCGGGAATGGACGCCCAGATGAAAGACCTCGACCTCGACGACAGCGAGATTGGGCAAATGGAAGCGATTGTCCACTCGATGACGCTGCGGGAAAGGCGACAGCCCGACCTTATCGATTCCTCGCGCCGAAGGAGAATAGCCTCAGGCGCCGGAGTCCAGCCGCACGACGTCTCCGGCCTGGTAAAGACCTTCATGCGAAGCCGCGACATGATGAAGGCGCTCTCCGGCGGCAGCTTCGGCGGCCTCAAAGCCCTCTTCTCCGGCGGGCTCAATATGAACACCATTGGCCGGATGATGTCGCAGGGAAGAAAAATAAAACAACGCTCGAAAAGAAAGAGAGTCATAAGGAGAAGAGGAAAAACAGAACGCCGTTAACGCAGGGGGAAAAAACGCTCCCCCCCAATCCTTGAAATCTCTTACCACCCTGCCCGAAAAGGCTTATGTAACGTTGAAGGAAAGAGCGATATACGCCCATTATTCTCGAATGAATCCCATGGTGAACTAAAATCGAACAGCAAAGCGCCATCTCAATTGACCAGTACCTTGCTAAAGTCGCCCAATTCTCCGACAGCGAATACGGCAAAATGGTCCGCAACCAGTTCCAGGACATCAACGGCGCCGCCGAATTGGCGATGCTCGCAGCCCCTACGCCGAACGAGCTTGCCCAGTTGAAAAAGGCCGTCGCAATTATGACGCCCGCCGAGAAGCAAAACGCCCATAAACTCACAGACGACCAAATCCGCACAATCGCCGAAGACGCCAAAATCGACCCTGCAAACTTCGCTATCTTCATCAACGGCTACGCCCTGCACCGCAGACACAGCCTATAATCCCACAATAGATATTGACCGGATAACGTGGTTGATCATCCAATTCGACTAAGAGCCTCTAATGCTCTGTTGAAAAGCTCTGGGGTTAGGTCATTCCGAGCGGAGGCCCGATAGGGCCGAAGTCGAGGAATCTATTGAAAAACAGATTTCTCGGCTCGCCTTCGACTCGCTCGAAATGACAGCCGACAAGGCTTTCAACAGAGCAACCCTCTAACGAAAACAGACCTACTTCTCTGTCATTCCTGCGAAAGCAGGAATCCAGAGCCTTCGACACAATTACCACCTCATTCTGTTAGAGGAAATGCAATTGACGGCATGAAGAAGCGCGGCTATCTTAACCAGGGCACGGGGCCATTTGATGATATGCTGAAGACATATATAAAAGAAGTTTTTAAGGTCGTCAAAACAGGAGACGCCAGAGAAGAAAGCTACTATAAGGCTTTGGCGACACTCTTGGAGACCTTTGCGCTTTCAATTAAGAAGACAAAAACACAGGTCACAATTTCCCCCAAAAAAACAGAGGCAGGTAATCCGGATTTGCGAGTCTGGGACGGCAGGCAACATATCGTGGGCTACGTCGAAGCCAAGAGACCCGAAGAGGAAAACCTTGATAGAATTGAGGAATCCGAACAACTGAAACGCTATCGCCGTGCCTTTGCGAATGTAATTCTCACTAATTTCTTTGAGTTTCGTTTGTATCGACAAGGCCAACTAATAGACAGGGTGGAAATAGCACGGCCCTTTGTTGCGAGAGAATTGAAAGTCGCGCCCCCGCTGGAAAACGAGGAGCGGTTCCTCGATTTGCTGAACAAGTTTTTCACGTTTTCTCTGCCGCAGAAGTACACACCCAAAACACTCGCCGAGGCCCTTGCCTCCCGAACGCATTACCTGCGGCAGCAGGTGCTGCTCGAGCTTGCCACCGGCAATGGCGATCTGACAGGGTTCTATCAGGCCTTCCAGAAGCACCTGATTGGCGCCCTGACGGAAGAAGAATTCGCCGATATGTACGCCCAGACTGTAGCCTACGGGCTGTTTGCCGCAAGAACGCGATGCAAAGAGGAGTTCACCAGGCGCTCGGCCTTCGACAATATACCCAAAACGATAGGCATCCTTCGGGATGTCTTTAGATTCGTTTCGCTCCAGGACACCGGACCGGAGCTTAACTGGATAATCGACGACATAACCGACGTCCTTGCAGTCGCCGATGTAAAAAAGATCCTCCACGAATATTTTGTGAGCGGTCGGGGGCAAGACCCGATTATGCACTTCTACGAGACGTTTCTCGTCGAATATGACCCAAAGGAAAGAGAGCTGCGGGGGGTGTACTATACGCCGCAGGAGGTCGTCTCGTACATTGTCCGCTCCTTAAACACAATCCTTCAAGAGTATTTTGGCAGGCCCGATGGTTTCGCCACCGATTCGGTAACGGTGCTTGACCCTGCCGCCGGCACACTGACTTTCCCGGCAGAGGCCGCAAAGCTTGCCGTCAACGAGTTTTCCGCCCGCTACGGAACAGGCGGCGTAACCGAGCTGATACGCAGGCACATCCTCAAGAACTTCTGCGCCTTTGAGCTTATGATGGCCCCTTATGCAATCGCACATCTGAAAATCGGGTTCCTCCTCGAAGAGCTTGGCTACAGCCTGGGCGAAGACGAGAGGTTCAAGCTATATCTCACCAACACGCTGGAGTTTGAGCAGCTTGCAGAGACCAGATTCCCGGGTATGAGCTCGCTCTGCGAAGAGTCGCACGCCGCCGCTGCGGTCAAAAGAGACACCCCGATCCTTGTTATCCTTGGCAACCCCCCGTATTCAGGCCACTCAGCAAACAAAGGACCCTGGATAAGCAAGGAAATCAGGGAGTATTACAGAGTTGACGGAAAAGATCTGGGCGAGAGGAACCCAAAGTGGCTCCAGGACGACTACGTCAAGTTTATACGTTTTGCCCAGTGGAAAATCGACCAGGCCGGCGAGGGCGTTTTGGGTTTCATAACAAACCACAGCTACCTCGACAACCCGACCTTCAGGGGCATGCGGCAGTCTCTAATGAATAGCTTCGACCACATTTTCCTTCTGGACCTCCACGGCAACGCCAAGAAAAAGGAAAAGTGCCCCGACGGCTCAAAAGATGAAAACGTCTTCGACATCCAGCAGGGCGTGGCAATAATCCTGGCCGTCAAGCGCCCCGGACTCAGGAAGAATATCTCTCACGCCCACTCCTGGGGCACGCGAGAAGCAAAATCCAACTGGCTTAAGAGTAATGACGTAAAAACGACAAGATGGAAAAAGCTCACACCCAAGTCCGAGTTCTATTTCTTTGTCCCCAGAGATGAAAAGCTGCTGAGTTCTTATGAAAAATATCTCAAAGTTACGGACATCTTTCCCGTGAACAGCGTAGGAGTCGTAACAAGCCGGGATAAATTCGCCATCGATCCTGATAAGTCTCAACTGGCCAAACGCATAAGAATGTTCTTCGATGAAAGCCTGTCGGATGCTGTTATAAAGCAGGCATTCAACCTTAGGGATAAATCCGGCTGGAACACAAAGAACGCCCGAAGAAAAATAATGGCGGACGAGCATTGGGAAGAACAAATCCTGCCTATCCTCTATAGGCCGTTCGACCAGCAGTGGATTCTTTATAATGACGCAGTGATAGAACGAACTCGCAAGGAGGTTATGCGTCATATGAGACACGCGAATCTCGCACTATGCGTTGGCAGGGCCGGGCAGGTTGTCGGTTCAGAAAAACCTTGGAACATCGTATTCTGTGCCGAATGTATCGAGGATCTGAATCTGTTCTATCGCGGCGGTAATGTGAACTTCCCCCTTTATCTTTATCCGGAGGAAGACCTGTACAACGGCGCTGAGAGGTATGAGCGGCAGGTGAATATCGCCCCAGGGGTGGTTGAGGCCTTGAAAAAAGCATACGGCGGAAAAACTACACCCGAGGACATATTCTATTACGTTTATGCGATTCTGTACTCGAACGCGTATCGCACTCGATTTGCCGAATTCCTCAAGACCGATTTCCCGCGCATCCCGTTTAGTCAAGACCGCAAGTCCTTTCAGACGATGGGCAAGCTCGGCAAGAATCTCGTAGAGCTGCACCTGATGAAATCAACCAAGCTCAATAAACCCATCGCCAAGTACGAGGGCAAGGGTGATAACCTTGTGGAAAAGGTAAGCTACGACGAAAAGAAGAAACTCGTCCATATAAACAAAGGCCGACATTTCGGCCCCATCAACAAAAACATCTGGGAGTATCGAATAGGCGGTTATCAGGTTATGGCAAAGTGGCTCAACGACCGAAAAGGCCGCCGCCTCGTCCTGGATGATATCAAGCATTATTGCCGAATTGCAGCCGCAATAAAACACACCATCTCCGCACAGAAAAAAATAGATGAAATCTACGTGAGCATCGAAAAAGCGTGTATCGCCATTCAGCCGGCACGGTAATTCTGTGTCGCCATCCTGCTTTATCTTGTCGTGCGGCTAAAAATTTTCCCACGACTACGGATTTGTCTTGATTTGTCTCGCCCTCCTGTTATAATGCGCCTTCTTCGGGGCCGAGTCGCGATACGTTGGTAGTGCCGAATCACGTCCAAAGCCTCGAGATCCCAGGCGCGTGCAGAAACCGCTGTGCCCGCTTGGCGCTATAGTAAACCTGTCTCAGGACCGAAATGCAGGCCCCGGGAATTGATGATACGCTATTACTGAAAGGAAAACCATGGCTGTTAAGATCAGAATGACCAGGATGGGAAGGCGGCACAGGCCGTTCTTCAGAATAAATGCTATCGATTCGAGAGCGCCACGCGACGGCAAGATACTCGAAAAGCTCGGCCACTACGACCCACTGGTTAAAGACCCCGCTAAGCAGCTCATCCTCGACACCGAACGAGTCAAATACTGGCTCGACAAGGGCGCCATACCCAGCGATTCCGTCTCCGAGATGCTCCTGCGACTCGGAGTTAAGCATAAATACGCCGAGCAAAAAACCGCTCGCAGAGACAAAGCAAGGGCGACAGCCAAGGCAAAGGGCAGGTTCTTCACAAAGACCGGAAGGATCGCCGCCGAGAAAGCCGCCCAAGCCGAGCAAGAGAAAGCAAAGGCCGCAGCGGAAGCCGAAACAAAACCCAAGGAGCCCCAGGCTCCGCCCGCCGAGAAAGAAACAAGGCCTAAACAGACGGAAGTCGAAGAAAAGGCCCGCCGGGAGCCGGAGCCGAAACCGGAGGAGAAAACGGCACCCGTCGCAGAGCCGGCTGAGCAAAAGACGCAAGAGAAACCTGAACCCGTTCCAGTCCAGGAACAGGCACAGGCAAGACCCGAACCTGCCCCTGAACCGCCTGAAAAAGAGCCGGAGCCTAAATCAAACACAGAACAAGCCGGCGCCGAGGAGAAGGCTCAGCCGGAAGATACAACCGACACCAACCAAAAAGAGGCTTCGACCGAGGACCAAGAAAAGAAAGAGTGATGCGCATCGACGTACTCACCTTGTTTCCTGAAATGTTCGGGTCCCCCCTGAGTTGTTCCATCCTCAAGAGGGCGCAGGATGTCGGCTTAGTTGACATCGTAATCACGAACATTCGAGACTTTGCGCCCGACAGCTACCGTAAGGTGGATGATAAACCCTACGGTGGCGGACCGGGAATGGTTATGATGCCCGGCCCGGTCTTCGACTGTCTCGAGCACGTCGGCAGGCTGTCGCTCCAAAAACCGCGCATCATCCTGCTCACACCCCAGGGCCAAAGATTCGACCAGGCAAAAGCCGTCGAGCTAAGCAAACAAGCTCGACTCATTCTGATAGCCGGCAAGTACGAAGGCTTCGACGAGAGAATACGCATCGGACTGGACGCCGAGCAAATCTCAATCGGAGATTACGTCATCAACGGCGGCGAACTCGCGGCTATGGTCGTCATCGATGCCGTCGTGCGCCTCCTGCCCGGAGCCCTCGGCGACGAAGACTCTGCCCAAGACGACTCCTTCAGCGAATCGGTCGGAGGCGGACTTGAGTACCCCCAATACACACGCCCGGAGACCTTTCGAGGAATGAAGGTCCCCGATATACTCTTATCTGGACACCACGCCGAAATTGAAAAATGGAGAAAACAACAGACCCTCGAAAGAACAAAAAGATACCGACCTGATCTGCTAAAACCAATATAAAGGCTTCTGCAAAATTGCAGGTTAGGCCTACTTAATAAAAGAAAAAATCCGTTCTTGATTTTTTCTTTTTAACGCGAAC
>DATEBC010000016.1:0-6231 GCA_035288065.1 Sedimentisphaerales bacterium
GGGCTGTTGAAAAAGCCCGCAAATAACATTTTGAGATTGCCACGTCGGCCTTCGGCCTCCTCGCAATGACGTGGAAATGCACATTGTGCAGTTACGGATGGTGTGGCGACTGAGCCATCTGATGTTTTTCAACAGCCCCGCAGTACCGTGTTTGACAAGTATTGCGACTATAAGATTGGCACGGCCACAGTTCTCTAAGGGGTGGGCGCGTCGGCCAACGCCTTTTTACATAGTTCTCTGTATTCGTTCTGTTCGCCGGAGCGTTCCGGCCCGGTTGCTCCCTGCTTCCAGGCTGAGCGTGCGTCGTCGATGCGTTCAAGACCCTGCAATGCCTTACCCCTCCAGTATTGTGCCGGGGCCTCGGGCGGTTTGTTCGAGCGGCCGACGCCTATATTGTCCGGGTATGTCAGGGCAGCCTCGAAATCCTGCAAGGCCGCTGTGTAGTCTTCGTTTTTCAGGCGTTCACGGCCTCGTTCTATGTGGGCCTTGTTGAACAGGTCCCAGGTGATGGTCTGGCCCTCCCAGTTGACAAAGTAGGGGGTTGATTCGAGCAGATCAATAGCATCGCCGTAGCGCTGTTCGTCCACATATCCCTGGGCGAGCATGATAATCACATCGGCTCGCCGGAGTTTCTCAGAAGGCGTAGATTCGAGCACCTTCACCGCCTCGGGGCGTTTGTCGGCGGACAGAAGGATGTCGGCCAGGTGGGCGAGCATGATGATCACGTCAGCGCGTCTGAGCTTCTCGAACGGTGCAGATTCTAGCACTTTTACCGCTTCGGGGCGTTTGTCCGCGGACAGAAGGATGTCGGCCAGGTCGCGATACAGGGTCTGATCTTTCGGGCGAGCGGCTATTGCTTTGCGGTAAAGCTGCTCGGCCTTGTGCAGGTCCTGCTCCACCGTCCAGGCATACAGGCCGAGGTTGCGAAATGCGACACTGAGCGATTGGTCCAGTTCGGCAGCTTTTGCCCAGTGGTCGGCAGCTTCCTCAAGGCGACCGAGATGGCCGAAAAGATTGCCGATGTGCAGATGAGCATAGGCGTCATCAGGTCTTTTGGCGAGGGCGTACTTGAATATCTCCACGGATTCGGGACGCGATGGGAAGACATAGTCTGTGCAGGTCTTGCCGGCCTTGTCGAGGTAGGCTTCGGCTTCGGGCACGTTTGACTGCAACGACGCCAAATAAGCGAGGTAGTACAGCACAATGGGACTCACCTGGTCCTGTGGTACAGCGTGTACGCATAGGGCTTCGAGCAACCTGGCCGCCTCCTTCACCAGCCCCAGGTCGGCGAAGACAAGAGCAGTCTCGATCATCTCGAAATCATCTTCGCCCACGAATGCCCCGGCCTGCCGGACGAAGCGCGCCAATTCATTCTTGCCTTGCAGCGCCTGCAGCGCTCTTGGAACCAGGTCTGTCGGGTTCTCGGCGACCCTTTGTCTGGCTGTTCTGTAAGCGGCCTTGGTATTTCCAGCCGCATACGTCGCCAGCAGTAGATGGTTCGCCGCCTTGGCGTCCGTCGGATTCATTGAAGATGCCTGCCGAAAGGCATCCAAGGCTCTTGGATGATCCTGCAGGCTCATATAGGCCCGGCCGGCCAGGTCATAACCGAGCGAGGCCGTGCCGAGGCATCTGGCGGCTCTGTAAGCGCAGCGAAGGGCCTCGGGGGCGTTTGCCAGCTTCAAGCGGCTCGCTCCGAGGAAGTACCATGATAATCCGTCGGAGGCGTCACGTTCGAGGGCCTCTTCGAGTTGTTCAATCGCTTTTTCATACAGGCCGGCTTCAAAATCGAGCACGGCCAGTGCCCTGAGTGCGGGCGAATACTGGGGGTCGTCGGCCAGGGCCTTGGCATAGTATTCGCGCGCCCCTTTGCGGTTTGTCGCGAGGTCGTGCTTTCGGCCTTTTAGGAACTTCTCCTCAACGCTTAGCTCTTCATCCGGCTTTTGGATAACTTGCGGCGGATAGACCTTAGGAATAGGCAGCGGGGTATCGAAGGCAGCGAGGACATCGCCGTCATTTGTTTTGATTGTCACGCTGACGGCGGCATCCGCAACGTCGAGTAAGGTAACGGTTGTGGGAGCGGCAGGAGAAAGGTCCAAAGTCTCTTGGAGCGGCTCCTGGCCTGCCATCGAGAGTATGCAAACAGAGCCGGGGAGCTTGGAAGTGGCCAGTAGCCTCAGTTGAAGCTTGTTCTTCTCGCGGGTGGTCTGGACGGCTATATCCTTTGTCGCGTATTCGAATCCGTCGCCGAGCCCGTGGACGGGGTACCAGTATTCCCGCCACGAGACTTCTTCTCTGGGCAGGAGCATTCCGTAGTCGGATTGGGTCGGCAGGGGGCCGGTTTGGACCTCGATATATGCGGCGCCGTCGTCGGTGAGGCTCTGCTGGCTGACTAAGCCGAATTCCCACGTCCCCCACGTCCAAGCCTTCTTCCCGCCGATCTTATGGTGGTCGCCCGCCTGTATGATCCCGCGGTCCGCATCGACATCATAAGCCCCGAAGAAGTCGAATACGCAGTCCACCGAGAAGATCGACGCGTATGTCTCGTAGTTTTTCAGCCAGGAGAGGTCCTTGCCGTTATGAATCGGCCAGGAGAAGAACTCGACGGCGCTGTGGTCCGTGCCGAGGGTCATCGGATATATGAATCGCGTGCCGGGGCGATTGGGAAAGGCCGTGCAGTTCCAGAAGTAATAGGGACTTACTGCGTCTGTCGGATTGAAGATGCGAATCTGCTCATCCAAGTAGGCTTTTCCCGGATGCAGAGTGACCCTCGCGGTCCAGCGGGTGCGCTGAGTTTTTTCGAGATTGCTGATTTCGAGATATGCCGAGCCGTCCTTGCCTGTGCCGATAAGGGCGTCCACCGGGGAGAGGATAGTAACGGTATGGCCCTGCGGCCCGGCGTTCCACTCGACGCCTCCGCTGATCCATGCGCCGCGCATCGCAATCATCCCCGGCTTGATTACGCTGTTGTAGTGGAACATCTCTTTGCCCTGCGTCTTGTCGAAAACAGAGTGGAGGCGCCCGCCCAGCTCAGGCAGACAAGTGACCTTCAAGTACTCGTTCTCAAGGAACAAGGCTTTGTAGGTCCGGTCCTGCTTTGTCCTGTAGAGATGATCCTGCATCGTGTAGGGATAGACAATCGAACCTTTGACGGTAATCGAAAACTTGGCCTGGCTCTCCAGCGCCCATAACTTTGGATTGACGTCTTCGGCCCAGCCGTAGGTGGGAATTGTCACCGTCCCCTCCCAGGCTTTGACCTTTGCCCAGCTTGGCTCGACGAGCAGGAGCAGGCCGGCGACAAAGGCAACGATATTGAGATTTCTGAGCAAAGCTCTCATTCTTGGCGCCTCACATTCTCACAGCCACGTGCAGGCCATATTGCCCGCAAGTGCGGCGTTAGTAGATTGATCTTGTTTACGGTGCATCAGTTTGTTGAAAGATGCTTTCGACAACATCGTTCATAGCATCCTTTTGTTCGATGATCGATTGTACCAGTATCATCTGCGTTCGGCTACGGTCCAGATTGTGTCCTTCGCGGCGGACCTTGTAATAGACGTCGCCTGCCAGATAGTCCGCAAGGAATCGAATCATCTGCTCGAAGGTAATAAGCCTGGCGGAGAAGGTCAGATATTTTATCTCAGCAGGGGTCAGAAAGGCGTGTGTTTCTTCGGCGAAGCCTTTGGCCAGCATCTCAAACCTCGACATCTGCATAGCGACCTTCGACAGGTCGCGTTCATCTTCGTCTGTCGGGCTTGTCGCCGTGCGGACCATATCGCCGAAATCATAGAGGGAAAGCCCCGGCATTACCGTGTCCAGGTCGATTACGCACACGCCCTTATGAGTCTTGGCATCGAGCATCACATTGTTGATCTTGGCGTCGTTGTGCGCTATGCGAACCGGCATCTTGCCCTCAGCGGCGAGTCTGTGCAACACGTCACAGATGCCAGCGTTCTCCAGGACGAATTCAATCTCGGCTCGGGCATCTTTGGCGCGATTGCAGGGGTCGCGCTGCAGCACTTCCTGAAAATCTTTTAGGCGTTTTGGAGTCGTGTGGAAATCGGGGATCGTTTCGTGTAACGGCAGGCCGGGCAGGTCGATGAGCATTCGCTGGAACCAGCCGAACATCCGGGCGACTTCATAGGCTGTCTGCGGCGATTCGAGAGTGTCATAAGTAACAGCCTGTTCGATCCGGTTGTAGAGGCGCCAGAAGTTGCCCTGCTCGTCCTCGAAGCAGGCGCCTCCGTCGTTCGTTTCAATAACGGTAAGCTGACGCTGGGCAAGTTCATCTCCTTGATCCCGAAGTTTCCTGCGAATGTGAGTCGTCACTCGCCGGATATTCTCCATCATTGCGGCGGGATTGCGGAAGACCTGATGGTTTATTCGCTGCAGGATATAGCGTTTTTCCCCGTCGTCCGTTTGGCATCTCAGGTTGAAAGTGTCGTTGATGTGTCCGCTTCCGAAGGGGGCGGCCTCAATCAGTCGGCCCGCAGACATGAAATTTGACGCTACGGATTCAATGTCATATTCCATCATTGTTCCCAGAGTTTCTTGGGATATACTCCGTCGGCGATGAGCCGTGCGATACTTCGCTCGGCTATTTCCCTGTCTTTTTTATAAGTAATGCCGAACCAATTATCGTGAGTAGGAAGCACCTTAACTTTCACGCGCCCACTTTCAACCAGGTCGCCAACCGCCGTAGGGACAAAGAATTCGGTTATTTTCTCGTTTCCATGCTCCTTGAGGAAATCCCTGAACTGACGGGACAAATGCGTGAATATCGAAGGGTGAAAGCCCCACAAATTCATCGAGACGACTTCGTCGCCGCTCAGCGCATGTTCGGTTCCGTCGTTATCGAAATAGCGCGCGGCACGCCCGTGTTTCTCGACGCGGGTGCGCTCGACGATATCCCGCAGAAACAGCTCGTCGTCGCAATGGCATACGCCGCGGGCGACGCTTCCGTAATCACTGAGCGTATTTCCGAGTCGAAATCCCACCATCGCGCAGTCGGTCGGTGAAAGCGCCGGTCCGGACAGGAATTGAGCCATCATTTTGAACGAGTCAATGCCGTAATAATCATCCGCGTTGATCACGGCGAAGGGCTTGTCGATGAGTTCCCGGGCTACGAGGACGGCATGGCCGGTGCCCCAGGGCTTCTCGCGGTCCGGGGGCAATGGGAAATCGCCGAGGGCCGCATCGAGTTCCTGGTACGCATAAGCGGTCTCAACGACGCCGTGGAATGTATCGCCTATTTTATGCTTAAACGCATCCTCAAAGTAGTGCTGGATGACAAATACGAGCCTGCCGAATCCCGCACGAATCGCATCATAGATCGAATAATCAATGATAATCTCGCCGTTGGGACCGACCGGGTCGATCTGTTTGAGGCCATCGTACCGGGCGCCCAAACCTGCGGCCAAGATCAATAGCGTCGGCTTCATTCAATACCCCTGTCGATAAAGCTAAATTGGTCGTCGCAAATTATATCTAATTGCGGCATAATACCGAATCGCCGCGAGAGAGGCAATAACGACCGGCCGAATCACGATATGGCCCCGCTTTTGAAACGACTAACGGTTTTTTCTGGACAACAGCAGGGCGGCGGTGTATATTGCCGCGACGTTGAGAAACATGGTTTGCAGGTTGGCAACGACGATTACAGAACGGAATCATACTGGAAGAATGTTGCCGGGCCCGTAGCTCAGCGGTTAGAGCAGTGGACCCATAATCCATTGGTCGTAGGTTCGAATCCTACTGGGCCCAGTCTTATCCTGTCCGTTGTCAGAGTGCGACGTTTCACAGGTATCGTGACTATGAGATTGCCACGTCGGCCCCGCCACAGGCGCGTCTGCGACTTCGGCCTCATCGCAATGACACCTGAAAATCTCAGACTGTCATTGCGAGTTCGCCCGCGGCGGAAAGCAATCTCATCACCCTTTAACAGCGAGATTTATGAAACGCGGCAAGAGGGGGACAGCGGGACCCTCTTTGTGTTGCTTTTTCTGTGCACCGATTATCCGCCAAGATCATGCTGCCGTCTGTGCCGGTTGGCGGAGCCTCGAGCGTCTCCGTCGGCGTCGGTGTGGTTTTGTGTGCGATTATTTCCGGTCCCTTACGCTCCTGGTTCCCTTTTACCTGACGTCCGGCGAATTTCTTTATGTGTGAATTGTTTGGCTTTCGGGCCGGAGTAGTCGGCTACGATTTGTCCGGTTCCTCGCAGTTTGTATTTGTAAATGA
>DATEBC010000017.1:0-12334 GCA_035288065.1 Sedimentisphaerales bacterium
GGGCTGTTGAAAAACATCAGATGGCTCAGTCGCCACACCATCCGTAACTGCACAATGTGCATTTCCACGTCATTGCGAGGAGGCCGAAGGCCGACGTGGCAATCTCAAAATGTTATTTGCGGGCTTTTTCAACAGCCCCGCAGACTCCTGTCGGCGGTTCTGTTTGGATGGTTCATGGGCCAAGTTACCGACGGTTGGCGCATTATCCCCTGCGCCACCAGGGCTACGAAGTCTTTCGGGTGCCGGTGAGGAAGATTGTTATTAGGGCGGTGGCGGTTAGGATTGCCATTATTGCCATTGCCTTTACAACTACTCGCGTTGCAAGGTCTCCTGGAAAGATATCGAGAACGTATAGGATCGAGATTAAGGCGAGAACGAGGGTGAAGACCAGGGCCATTAGTTTTATTGTTGAGAGGGTTCTTTTCGACATGGTTCGCTCCTGTTTTGTTTGAGGTTGCGTTAGGTTTGGTGACGGTGACCCCGTGGGAAGCACGCGGGCAAATATTTGCAATTCGTCCCTGTCGGTTGTTTCCGGGGCCGGCGGCATTTGGTTTGCATAGGAACTCGCCTTAGAGATCGCCACGTCGTCGGCCTTGGGCGGACTCCCGCCAATGACTCGCGGCGCGGTTGTTTTGGTCCCTGATGTCTTCTTTATTCTGTGCGAAACAGGGTAACATTGAGGGGGATGAGAGTCAAGGGGGAATGTGGAAAAGGTGATTGGGCGGGTGCGTCGCCGGTACGGCGACGGCTAAACAGAGGAGGCGGGACGATATTATTCTACGGTAACGCTTTTAGCGAGGTTTCTTGGTTTATCGACGTCGTGTCCTCTTATTACTGCGGCGTGGTATGCGAGGAGCTGGAGGGGGAGGACGGTCAGGAGGGGCTGGAAGATTTCGAGTGTATTCGGGACTTGGATCAAGTGGTCGGCGTGGTTTTTGATGTTTTGATCGCCTTGTGTTGCGACAACGATTGTTTTTCCGCCTCTTGCGCGAACTTCTTCGATATTGCCCATTATTTTGTTGTATTGTGGTCCTTCTGTAGCGATGAATACAGCGGGCATTCCGTCCACGATTAGCGCGATTGGGCCGTGCTTCATCTCGGCGGCGGGCAGGCCCTCGGCGTGGATGTAGCTTATTTCCTTTAGCTTTAGGGCGCCTTCGAGTGCGACGGGGTAGTTGAGACCCCTGCCGAGGAAGAGCCAGTTCTCTTCGTTGGCGTTTGCCGAGGCGATTTGCCTGATGTGGTCGGACTGGTCGAGGATGGATTGTATCTTATCGGGAATTCGCAGAAGCTCTTCGATGTATGTATCGGCGTCGCTGCTGCTGATGTGTCTTCTTCTTCCGAGTTCGATGGCGAGCATTGCCAGGACGGTTACCTGTGCGGTGAATGCCTTTGTGCTGGCGACACCGATTTCGGGTCCGACGTGGAGGTATATTCCGGCGTCGGTGGCTCTAGCGATAGATGAGCCGACGACGTTGACAATTCCGAGTACTGTGGCGCCTCGTTCTTTTGCCTGCTCGACTGCGGCGAGCGTGTCGGCGGTTTCACCGGACTGGCTTATGGCGATAACGACGGTGCGATCCTCGATGATTGGGTTTCGGTAGCGGAATTCGCTGGCGTATTCGGTCTCTGTGGGGATTCTGGCGATCTGCTCGAAGATGAATTCTCCGACGAGTCCGGCGTGGAATGCGGTTCCGCAGGCGGTCATTATGAATCGTTTTGTTCTGGTGAGCTCTCGGAGGTGTGCTTCTATGCCTCCGAGCTTAATTCTGTTGTTCGCCCTGTCGATTCGTCCGCCCATGCATGTCGTGAGGACGCTGGGCTGCTCGAAGATTTCTTTGAGCATGTGGTGCTGGAATCCGCCGAGCTCGATTTGTTCGAGTGAGAATTCGATTTCCTTCAGGTCTTTGGCGATGGTGACATTATCAATTGTTTTTGTGCTGAATGCCTTTGGCGTGACGGTGACCATTTCGTTGTTTGCGAGGTATATTGCCTGAGTGGTGTGCTCGACGATTGCCGCTGCGTCGGATGCGAGGATATATTCGCTGCTTCCGACTCCGAGGATCAGGGGGCTTCCGTTTCTTGCGCCTATTAGGGTATCGGGATAGTCTGCGCAGATGATAGCGAGGCCGTAGGCGCCGTGCAGCTCTCGGAGCGCTTTCTGGACGGCCCATTCGAATTTGTTGGGTCCTGATTTTTCGTTTTCTTTGGCGTAGAACCAGCCGATCAGATTTGCGATAACCTCGGTATCCGTCTGGCTGACGAATTTTACTCCTTCGTTTTGGAGCCAGGTTTTCAGGGTTGCGTAGTTCTCGATGATACCGTTGTGCACGACGGCGATTTTGCCGGTGTAATCGAGGTGGGGGTGGGCGTTGGTTGTGTTGGGCTCGCCGTGTGTAGCCCATCGTGTGTGTCCGATGCCGAGGGTGTCGGTATCTGCGGGTGGATCGAGGATTTCCTCGAGGACGCTGATTCTGCCCTTTGTCTTCTGTATTCTTATAGCTCCCGATCGCAAGAGTGCGACTCCTGCGGAGTCGTAGCCCCGATATTCGAGTCGTTTCAGGCCTTCAACAAGGATCGGCTGGGCGGCCTTCTTGCCCAAATAAGCTACTATGCCACACATTTAGGCGCTCCTGTTCTTTAGTACAATCCATACCGTCTAATCGGCAGGAAACGGCGGTATCATAACATAGAACAAGCATATTGGATAATCGTATTTGACGAATCTGCTACGTGCAAGATCATACGGCATCTTCACCGCGTTCCCCTGTACGTATTCGTATGGATTCTTCAAGAGGCAAAACATATATTTTTCCGTCACCATAAAGGCCGGTATGAGCTGCTTCATTGATAGTTGAAATAACCTGTTGAACAAGTTCCGAGCGGCAAACTATCTCCAGCCTGATGTGTGGTTTGAAATCCAACGAAATCTCCGGCTCCTGTTCTGGAACATGCCTGCTTCTGTCGCGTCCGAAACCGTGGATTTTTGAGCTGCTGGCGCCGGTAAGTCCTTCGATTTTATGCAAAGCCAGCATCACTTCATCGAATTTGTTTTCCTTAATAAATGCGATTGCCATTTTCATAACCAGATTCCTTTTAATGTTTATGTTCCTCTTTATATATCAATATTCCACAACTGTTTCATCGCGGTTGAAAATTATATAGAGCACGGGTAGTATAATAAGAGTCAGACACAGGGAACTGATAAGCCCGCCGAAGATTACGGCTACCAGGGGTTTCTGTATCTCGGAACCTGAACCTGTAGCATAGAGCATCGGCAACAGTCCCACGAGTGTAGTTAGAGTCGTCATCATTAGGGGTCTTACTCGCAGCCGGCAGGCCTCGATAACCGCATCGTAAATTGTTTTGCCTTCAGCCCGCAATTGATCGAAGAAACTTACCAGCACCAGCCCGTTTTCTACCGCTACTCCCAATAATGCGATAAAGCCAATTGAGGCGGCGACACTCAAGTGTATCTTCAGTAGATAGATAGCCATAATGCCTCCAACAACTGCAAAGGGCAAATTCGTGAGAATCAGGATTGCACTTTTTAGAGAATTCAGTGAGCTGAACAGCATTATGAATATCAAGAACGTTGTGATGGGCACAACGACTTTCAGTCGTGCCATTGCTCGCTGCTGGTTTTCAAATTGTCCGCCCCAGGTCAGCCTGTAGCCCTCCGGCAAGCTGTTCTCCATATCCGCCAGTTTGAGTTTGGCTTCCTTCACAAAACCACCGATGTCCCTGCCCCTGACGTTGCACTCTACGATGAGCCTGCGTCTGAAGTCCTCCCTGCTAATCTGAGCCGGGACTTCGACCTCGGCGATTGTCGCCAATTCCCCGAGAGGGACGTTGTAACCCAAGGGGGACGATACCAGAAGGTCATTGATAGCATCACTGCTGCTGCGGTATTCTGCGGGGAAACGCACTTGTACGTCGAACCGTTTTTGGTCCTCAAAAATCGCAGAGGCGATCTTTCCGCCAATGGCTGTTTCAACCAAGAGGTTGATGTCTTCGATGTTGACCTTGTGGCGGGCCATTGCCTGGCGGTCGGGCCGTATTTCAATCTGAGAGAGACCTGATACCTGTTCTATCTTAACGTCACCGGATCCATTGATGCCGGCAAGAATAGGCGCAATCTTTTCGGCTGCGCCGACCAGTACGTCGATATCGTCTCCAAATACCTTTATGGCGACGTCGGATTTTATGCCGCTGATCAGCTCGTTTACCCGCAATGTAATTGGCTGTGAGAAGGCCGGTCTTATCCCAGGGAAAGTGGCCAGCTCCTCGCCAATCGCCTCAACCGTTTGTTCTTTTGACCGGCCCGAGATTGACTCGTAGTCCGGCTTGAACATAATCAAAAGGTCACTTTGTTCCGGACCCATGGGGTCTTCGGCGATCTCCGCCCGTCCCGTCTTCGAGATGACTGTCTCAATCTCCGGGAACCTGGCGAGAAGCGCGGACTCTATCGCTGATGCCTGTTTGGCTGAGCCCTCCGTGCCGGCGGTGGGCAAACGAACAATGTTTATTGCCAGAGCTCCTTCGTCCAATGGAGGCAGAAACTCTGTCCCAATCCTGGGCAGCACCGAGAATGCAACAACCATAATAATAGCAGCAACGAAAACAGTAGCCCATCGGCCTCGAATAGCAAGCGATAGCACGGGTGTGTAAATCCTATGGATGATTCGAATCAATAGGTTCTCACGCGTCTGGCTGCCGGAGCGTTTAATTATGAGGGACCCCAAAACCGGCATGATAATCAGTGCCGCCACAAGCTCCCCAAGAAGAGCAAAACACATCGTCAGCGCCAGTGGTTTGAACATCTTGCCCTCCATGGATTCAAGTGTGAACAGAGGTATAAAAACCACCACGATGATCAGGATTGCGAATATTACCGGCTTGGCCACTTCTCGCAGCGCCTCAAAAGCTATGGGAATTCTTGATGCATCGGAATCCGCCTTCTCGCGCATGTGCCGTGCAATATTCTCGGTCACGATAATGGGACAGTCCACAACCATTCCGATGGCTACGACAAGACCGCCGAGACTCATCAGATTAGCCGTTACTCCCTGCCAGCCCATTAGTAGAAAAGTCACTGCAATGACCATTGGCAGCGAAATGGCGACTGTTAGGGCGGCGCGGATGTCCCACAAGACGATGAACAAAACCAGAACAACGAATATGATTCCCTGGCCGAGCGCACTTGAGACGGTCCGGATGCACGCCTGGATAAGACTGGTCCGGTCGTAGAATGGGGAGATTCGAACGCCTGCCGGCAGCGATTTCTGGATTTCCGGAATCTCTGCACGGACTCGATTGACTACGTGCTTTGAATTGCTCCCCTTTAGCATGATGACCATTCCGCAGACAACCTCTCCCCGGCCGTCTTTGGTGACGACGCCGTTTCTTGTCTGAGGGCCTATCTCTATCCGGGCGACGTCCCTGAGGTAAACCGGTGTGCCTTGCTCGGCCTTCAGGACTATTCCTTCGAGGTCTGGGATGCCTCGAGCGAACCCTTTGGAAACAACGTTGATTTGTTCCCAATCCCGAACGATAAAGCTGCCGGGGGCATTGGCATTATTCGCCCCCAGGGCTTCGAGGACGTCTTTGAGCGAAACGCCGTACTTAAGCAGAAGGGCGGGGTCGGGAATCACATGGTACTGTTTTACAAATCCGCCGAAACTATTGATTTCATTTACCCCGGCCAATCGACGTAACTGGGGACTGACAACCCAGTTCTGGATTGTTCTCAAATCCGTCAAGCTGTGTTGGCTTTTGACAAGAGCAGCGCCGCATTCCGGACATATACCTTCTGTGCGTGACCAGGCCTGTTCGTGCGTTGGGCAATAGTAACCGGCTTCAAGGACATACTGATATATTTCTCCAAGCCCTGTTGAGATTGGCCCTAATTCCGGCTCAATCCCTTCGGGTAATTTGCTTACCACCTGCGCCAGGCGCTCAAACACAAGCCGTCGTGCGAAGTATATATCGACGTTGTCCTCGAAAATGACGACGACCTGTGACAGTCCCGTCTTTGATAGAGACCGCACCTGCCTGACATCCGGCAGACCGCCCATATCAATCTCGATGGGAAATGTTATTAGCCGCTCCACGTCTTCGGGAGTCAGGCCGGGGGCCTCCGAAAGAATCATAACCTGCTGATTTGTCACATCCGGAAAAGCATCTATCGGCAGACGCGTCCAGGCAATGATTCCTGCCGCCAATAAGATGATGCTCGCAAGCACAATGAAAGGCCTCTGATGCAGAATGAAATGAAGTAATTTGTCCAGCATTGGCTAATCCCCTTTCATTAGTCGGCGCAGCCGGCGCCCATTTTTTCTCTTAAGATATCACTCTTGAGCATAAATCCCCCGTGGGCGACAACCGTATCCCCTTCGTTCACTCCGTCCAGTATTTGCACCAGGTCCCCAAGGCGTCTTCCAACAACTACGTCACGCCGCACCCAGAAGTCGTCCCTCCAATGCCGGAAGACAAAGGTCTTGCCGTCGTCTGAGAGAACAGATGTGGCCGGAACAACCGTGATACTGTCCTTCCGGGGCACGATAATTTCAACCTCTGCGAACATGCCGGGCCTTAGCTTGAGATGTTCATTCACCACCTGGATACGCACTTTGACTGTCCGAGTATGCTCGTCTATCGTGCTGCCGATCAAGTCAACGCGCCCTGTGAACACATCTTGGCCAAAGGCCTTGACCCTCACCCTTGCATCGATTGGTGCGCCGGACGAGAGCAGGTCGTGCAGCACCGCCAAATCCTTTTCGTAAAGGTCACTCCAGACCCACAGGTTGGAAAGGTCGGCAATCGTAAAGAGGGTTTGAGTTGTATCGACCAGAGAGCCGGCTGAAATATCGTGTGCGATGACTGTACCGGCCCCGGGCGCACGCAAAATGAGTTCGGCGAACTGATTATCATCCTTATCATTCTTTATTGCCTGTATCTGCTCGGTGTCAAGGCCGAAGAGACGGAGCCGTTTCTCGCCCGCTGCATGATAGGCCTTCGCAGCATTCAGCTCGTTCAGGGCGCTGAGGTAATCCACCTTACTGGTAACCTTCTTCTCATAGAGGTCCTTTTCACGATCAAGCGTCGAGGCGGCCAATTCAAATCTCGCCTGAGCCTCCAGATACTGGGCTTTCGCCTGACCGAGGTCGGCCGAATGTAACACAGCCAATACATCTCCTTCGGAGACGTCCTGGCCCAACAATTTGTCCACCCGCTTCACTCGGCCGCTGCCTGTCGGCACTATGTTCACCACCGTCGTTTTGTCCAACTGCACCTGACCGGTGAGTTTCAAAACGGTTGTGTTATTCACTTTCCGAGCCGAGTCAGTCTCGATCAGGGCTTTAGCCACTGAGGGACGGAGCTTGACCATTCCCAGTTCAAATCTACAGTTATCACATTCAATGGTGGGGACGCCGTGTTCACATATTGCCTTCTCAAGTTCAGCCGCGTGCGGCGAATCTTCAGCGGCTTGTTCATGGCCAACTGAATGCTCAGAGGCATCGGTGGATTTACTTTCGACGCCGGAAGATGGCCCGAAGTGCAGGTTGCCTGTAAGCCATCCGATTATTCCAGCGAGAACGACAAATATAAACAGCGCCATGCCAAAGTGATTTGCCTTTTGCAGAATGGAAGCATTATTTTGGCGTCTTTTTTCCAACATAATAAAGTCCTCCTATTTACTTTCGTTTACTTTGGTTTCCGGAAGATTTTTCAGGCTATCAAGGTCGCGGCCGATCAGACGTTCCACATCAGCCCTGACTTTGTGATATCCGGCGAGTGAGCTGACGTATTGGCCTTTGGCCTCGAAGAGCGTTCGCTGTGCGTCGAGCACGTCGAGATAATCGAATTTGCCGGCCTGGTAGCCCTGGGTTGCCGCGTCGAAGGCGCTTTGTGCACCCGGCACGACGTCGTTGGCCAGGACGGTTGCCTCTGTAAATGCGGTTGCGAGGTTTTGGGCGGCCTGGGCGAGGGCAGTCTGAATATTTACCTCCACAGCTCTCCGCTGCTCGGCGGCCTTTTCTATTGCATAGGTTGCGCGGCTTATTCCCGCCTGGTTGCGGTCGAACATCGGGATCGGGATAGACAGGCCGATGATAAATGCCGTATCGTCACCTTCGTTTAGCTGTTTTAAGCCCCCTCTTATGGTGGGATCGGAGGTTGCTTTTGCTTTTTCGAGGTTGAGTGCGGCACGATACTTTTGCTCCTCGACTGTCCAGCGTGCGATGTCGGGGTTCTGGGACGTGCGGGCTTCGAGGTCGTTGAGGTCGGGGACAGGTGAGACCTGGTAGAATTGGCCGACGGCGCTATGGAACTCGGCAGCAGAGGCGCCCCAAGCGGCGGCGAGTCTTGTCCTGGCGGATTTCAAGGCCTGGGCGGCTGCTTGCGATTGTATTTGCATGGTCGATAGGGCGACTTTTGCCTTTGTTTCCTCGAGGGGTGAGTCTTTGCCTCCGCTGACGCGCTGGGCGACGGCGGCATGGGTCTGTTCGGCGAGGCGGAGGAGCTCTTTTGACAGGGTCAGCCTCTCCTGTGCGGCAAGAACATCCACAAAAGCGGCCGCCACCTGATTCATGACGTCGAGGCGTTTTGCGTAGTAGTCCCATTGGGCGAGCTGTTTTTCGAGCGATGCGAGGTGGATTCGCTTCGAGCGCTTCTGGGCGAGTTCGATGAATTGGCCGATCTGGATGGTTGATTCGGAGGAATTGAAGGCACGCCGCTCGCCTGTTCCGCCAAACTCTTCCACTGCCACTTCAAGCTCGGGGTTGGGCAGCAGTGCGGCCTGCATCTGGTTTGCCTCGGCGGTGTGGATGTCCCAGGAGAAGGCGCGAAGCTGGGGGCTGTTGACAAGGGCATAGGCAACTGCCTCCCGCAAGGTGATTTGCCCCCTGGGTTCCGTGGCGGTCTGTGACGCTATCTCCGGCGGCTCGGATGGCTTTGAAGCAGGCCCCGCCGCGGGATTCTCAGTCGGTGAGCCCTGCGTCGGGTGCGTGGCGGAGAACTGAGAATCGGCGCAGCCTGAGATCAGAATGACCGAGAAAACAGCAAGAGACGTTATGAATTTCGTAAGCATGAGATTCGTCCTAATTGCATTTGTCTTGTGTGTGCGAAGTCCTTGGGGTGATATACCGACCAAGGCGGCGCACAACGACGTCGGCTCTTATCCGCAGCGCAGTCTAAAAGCGGAGATGACGATCCGTTCGGATCAAATCAGGAGGACTATTGATCTGAGGGGAGCAAAGTGCGGTGACGGCCAGGCCAACTCGGGAGGCAGGCGGTGCAGCAATGAATCGGCGGCGTCTTCTGCAAAGATAGCCGCGACCGAGGCCGAGGACGCGGTACTGATTCGGCAGTGCTGTTTGAGAACGACAGCCGAACCGATGGAAAGCTGGACGTCCAGGCAATCACCGCAATCGTCTGTCGATGAGAGTCCGTGCTGCGTTGAATCCGGCGCATCCTCCGCGGAATGACGCGTGGAGAGCTTGGCGCAGCCGTCGGCGCCGGCGGGCTCTATTGCGACGTGACCGTTCTCGGCACGGCAAAGAACGGCCATGTCGAAAGTGCTTCCGGCGAGTAGACAGCAAATCTGTACACTCAGGCACAGGCTGCGAATTGTGCGTTTGAGCTTCATCTTTGACGCTTATGCTTATCGGTCGCTCGATTTCTTTTCTATATCGGCCGGCGGCCTACGATTGGTTTATGAGGCGCCGGTCCAAGATAATAGACATAAGTATTATAGCACAAGCCGGCTCTTGGTACAACAAGAATCTACGCTCCTGGCCGGCCTTATGTTCGCGATGAATAACGTGGGGCGAATCAGCATATTGAATAATCCTTTTGACGGAAGGCATCGTGAGAAAGGCAATCAGGTCTTACAATGGTTCACCGGCATCGAGCCAGTAGGCGGCAATCACTGCTATATCCTTGGTATCAACCACACCGTCAAGGTTCAGGTCGCCCTTCTTGTGGTCTCCTGCGTCCAGCCAGTTCTCGGCTAATTCAGCGAGATCAGCGAAATTCACCCGTCCGTTCAGGTTCAAATCCGGATTTGGCGGCGCAATTACCAATTCACGTGTTCGGTTGCCGACAGAATCGTAAGAATACTCGATGCTTGTATTCTCATCATAAACCGCACGTATTAATCGGTTGAGTGGATCATATTCATACTTGGCTGCATTGGTGTTGCAGGGCCAAAGGCCAACAAAAACAAGCAGTATTATTTTGGTAACTTTGCCGGTCATCAGTATTTCCTTGTTGTTGATGTATGGGTTGGTGTATATGTTTTCGGATCGACATCAGTAATGCGTGGTATGTTTGTATTCAGGTCGACTATGAAGTCATTGGACGGCAACGTAGGGACTGTAGCGTGAACATCCATATGCGTATAAGGATAGCCAGGAGGTCTTTCTGTTTGAGGTTCGGATGTTGAGCTTTGCTTATCGTACGGCACATCCATACCAACTGCCACGCGAACATACGGATCCATAATCGCCGCATGAACATCCGTCTGTGCATAGGGAGATGGTACCTCTACTGGTCGTTGCGGAGGACCTTGCATTATACTAGCCCCAAAACAAGCGAATTATTTTGGGGTTCTGTGCGGTAAAGGCGGCGGATTCTCTGGGGCAGATTTTTCAGGTTCCCGGCGGCTGGCTGGTTGAGTTTGTTGGCCAAGTTGTGTTTGCGTCATCGAATCCTCGTTTTCTTCGCTCCTGAAGGCCGGCAATTATCACGGCGTCCGTACCGTGACCTCAGTTGTACCGCCGCATCAGCCGGGTGAATAACGCAACGCCCAAAACCCGCGGAAGAATACACCGAGCCACTGATTCCATGACAGTAAGCGATACACTATCTTGCGCCCAGTCCTTATTATCTGGCAGGGCAGTTGAATGAAGGCATTGCGAAACTTCTTAAACTCCATCTTCAGCACCGTCTGTTTCTCCGACTTGTACTTCTGCTTCCAGCGACCATTCTCAATAAGGGACAATGCGAACCACGCCTTCAATGTCCAGGCCAGAGACGCCATCAGCATATACGCCCAGTTGCTCACCAGATTATCAACCGGCATACGCAACGCCTTAACGCCATTCTTGAGCTGCTCGATCAGATTCTCCTGGTTGCAGCGTTCGTTGGCCAGCCGAACAATCTTCGCCGCCGAGGATACACGATCGTTGGTGATATAAAAGAAATAGCGTATGTCATCGAACAGGACCTTTTCGCCCTTTTCCACCGAAAGATTCTTTCGCAGAACTGTCATGCGATAGGTCTTATTGCATTTTGTCGGCGAATACTCGAACTCGGCAACGTGCTCCGATTCCAGACGAATGTTTTTATACTCCCGCTCGACCACGATTCGCTCTTTGACATTATCTGGTTTTTGCCTTTGTTCCGTACGAACTTCGTACTTGGCAGGACGCACTAACGGCCTCCAGAGGCCATCAGGCAGGTTATCCGCTATAATCTCCAGGTTTCGCATCGCGTTAATGCCGAAGATGAACGTCACCCTTTCATCATCGTCCCAGCGATCCAGTTCCTTGGTCTGACTAAAGTCGGTATCGCCACGCACAAGAATTTTTCTAAACCCTGCTCTGAGAGACAAGTCTATGGCCTGATCAAGATAGACAGCAGCACCGTCACTGCTGGTGCAATTGCCGCCGCGATTGATCAGATATAATGGCTCGGACGTATTGGCCAGCGAGATCAGCAACGGATGATAGCCCCAGATGCCTTTGTAAGACATATCCATGCCTTCTTTGCATTGCCCGGTCGTCCCGGCTATCGTGCCGTCGGCGTCAATGACGGCTTGCTCGAAGAATCCATCAGGCTGCTTTGCCCAGACTCTCAAACGAACCTCATTGATGATGTCCATTAAGGTTTGGACATCTTCTTTGGTATAGCGCCGGCAGAAATCACCCGCTGTGGTCGGGTCGGGAATCCGCCGGGTGCCGAGGGCATCCAGATAAACCTCATCGTTTCTTAAACGCTCGATATCTTCGAGGCAATCGCCGTTGCAGAGAATGTTGTATGCGATATTAAGGACATGATCCGACTCGTGGTACGGCAGATGCAGTTTCAGCAGTTTGAGCTTATCATCTATTGCCTTTGTCAGGCCGGTTTGTCTTGCCAGAACCTGCATGGCCCCGATCCCGCCATAGGCCAGACCATGGACACGATCAGCCATTTCATAATGAATGTTGGCAGCGGAAAACATCGGCTTGGATTGCTCGGGCCAGTTGGTATCGCGGAGGCGAAATTTTATTCTCTGCTTGCGTCGTCTGAGTTCTTTTGCTATTTTCTTCTTCACTCGAAATGCCTT
>DATEBC010000018.1:0-11971 GCA_035288065.1 Sedimentisphaerales bacterium
CTAATACTATACTATTACACAATACCCGTCATTATACCCCCGCCCCAAGTATTGGCAACAAGTAATCTGAGGCCCTGCCAAGGATATTTCCTCCCGTGCAATCCGCATCTGTAAGTTGTCATTCCGCACTTGATGCGGAATCCATTTCTGCCCGCCGAGGCGGGGATTCCCGCTCCACCACGGGCGGATGTTCCACTTCGCGGGAATGACGGGCTGTAAATACTCAAACTGAACTCAAACTGACCGGTTTTCCTTGTCATACCTGCGAAGGCAGGTATCCAGCAGTCTGACGGGTGAGTGGATCCCCGCCCGTTTCCACCTTTGGCGGACTCAGGGCAGGCCTTTCGCGGGAATGACACACTCTGCTATATTGTTGCCGCATCCGACAAAAAAACAACCGGGGCCTATCCCGATTAAATCGGAATAGACCCCGGAATGGTGCTAAATCCAATGGTGCTGATTAGCTAACTAACGCTAATCAGCAACTTCTCTTGCGACGAATCAAACCAAGACCGCCAAGACCCAGAAGGGCGATGGTCATCGGCTCGGGAACTGCGCCGACGATGTAGAAGTTCTTGTTGCCAGGATTTAGACCGAAGTCATAAGTCCCGGCAGCAAGATCTGTTGTCGTCATGAACACGCTCATCGGGCGATCTGTTGTGGCGCTCTCGTGAACGTAAAGATCCAAACCTGTATCCGCCCATTCGACATCTGAGGTGAACCTGTACGTGGCAAGCTCGATCCATTCAAGCAGGTTGTTGAACTCGCCATGACTGGTCAGGCGGTCATCGACTGCCATCCACAGAGGCGCATCTTCCCCGATAGTCACCAGGTAAGAAACGTCGTATTCGCCGCTGTTCTTGTCGTCGTTGTACATGCGGACGTATTCATACCCTAACATCCCCGAGGGAGTATTTGAGTAGGGATACGTGCGGTCGGAATATACCATAACCCCGTCCGCAAGGCCGCCTGGATCACTGGCCAATGGGTCAGCGTTCCCGTCTGCGCCTCTGCCTCGAGTTCGATCGACGCCGGTTATGATCGTCGCCGATGCCGCGCTCGACAAGACAAAAACCAAAACCAATACTAAAATCAGTTTACTTTTCATACCCATATTCCTCCAAACATGTGGCAAACCACATCATCGCTAATGAATCTGAATCTTAGCGAATTAAGAGCTTTTCACCTGCTCCGACAAGGAGATCTGTGAAAGCTCAACCGGGGCCTGCGCCGGGCAAGCCCAAGTACAGGCCCCGGATTGATGCAAATTCATTAACTTTTCAATTAGCTCTCAGGAAAAGGCAAATCAGCGTTTCTTGCGAATCAAAGCCAAAGTGCCGATGCCCAATAGAGCAATAGTTGCCGGCTCGGGTATCGCACCCATAACCATGAAGTTATTGTCGCCGCCGAAACCGTAACCCACGAAGGTGTGAGTGCCTGCCGGCAGCGCTGTCGCAAAGACGCTCAAAGCCTGGGGCGTGCCTTCGGAGGTGATCAAATCGTACCCCGTATCGGCGAACGTCCCTGCAGGAACAACGCCGGCCGCTATGCCATCGACCATATCCTGTTGATTCCCAAAGCGGTCATCAATTGCGATCGCATAGATACAGCCAACCGAAAGCGTAACGGCGTATGTCACGGAGCCGTCGCGGCTCTTGTCGCTATTGAACGTCTGAATGTACTCGGCGCCGACCAGATCCGTCGGCACGGTCGGAAATGTATAGTCACGATCCGAGAACATGTAAACACCGTCAGCAAGAGTGGTCCGCAAAGGATCAGTCCCGCCGTCATACACGCCGATTATGGGTTTATTGCCCGATGCGCCGCCTAAACGGTCAACACTCGTGATAATCGCCGCTGATGCGACGTTCGAGAGAGCAAATAACACGGCAACTAACAAAACTAATCTTTTCATAGTACTCTTCCTCCTAAAAAGGAAAGAGAATCATGCAACTCATTAACATTAGCGTTTCCTGCGAATGCGAAGCATTGACAGTCCGCCGAAGCCAAGAAGAGCAATTGTGGCCGGCTCGGGCACATAAACAGGCGAGCCGCCGTTGGCGACATCACCCAGCAGAATCATCGTGCCGTTCGGGAGGTACTCATAAAGCTCCATGAATGCCCCGCCGCCCATCTCGTAACCAACGGCTTCAAGCGAATAGTGGCCGGCTGTAGGGGCTTCAAAGACCCAGGCACTGGTCTCGTTCCAGTCATTGGTCCTGCCGATCTCAACGCCGCCGATCCTAATCAGAACGCCGTCGTCAAACGCGCCGCCAAGAACATGGAGACCCTCGGTCAGCTCAATGCAGGCCTCTACCACCACCGCGAATTGGTCATCACCATCGGGATCAGGATCGGGATAGACCCAATCATCGACACCGGGGAAGGCCGCGTCGGGAAACCCATTACCCGCATGGAAGGCCCTGCCTTCACCCGCATCAGCAAGATTCACGAAACGGCGATATTCGGTGCCAAACTCAAGGCTCGGATACTCTGTGGGGTCACCCTCAAAGTAGCCTGTGAAACCACTGTTCTTGGCTAAGTATTCGGCCTGTCGGTACGCAGAAGGCCGTTCGCCGTCTCCTTCATTCCAGAAAGTCCAGCCTGGGGGCATTTTCGCTGCCGAGACCAGGAAGCCAAGCACGTCGCCGCAGGCCTCTGGAAGCGGATCGCCGGCTTGCTTGATGCCGACAAGGTCAGGGTTAGCCGTATAAGCAACATTGCTGATCTGCGCCCGAGCAAGAGCATTGTTGTTGTGCGAGGTTACCGCAGCACCGAGAAGAATCTCGTCCGGAAGGCTGGGCACCAATCGGGTATCCAGATTTTGCCAGCCGCCGCCAAAATCGACCAGCGACTGAACAACTTGGTAGCCGTTGCTGACCACACGCTGACTCCCGATCTTCTGCGGGACCTGGCCGCCCCACTCCGTGCCGCCCCACATGTTATTGTTGGCAACGCTACGGATCTGTGCGCCGACCCAAGGGCCGGGAGAAACGGGGGCAACCACAGTAGTATTCTGATCCTGACGACGGGTCGCGGTGGCATAGGCCACTGAACCGGTGCTGGTGTCAACACGGATCATGGTCTCAATCTTTGACCAGTAGTCCGGGGCTACTTCCCACATAGGGGTCAACTCGAACCGAACATTGCCGCTAACCTGTTTGTAGGCATAGTGGAACTGGTCGGCTGAACCCCAAATATCGCTGCCACCGGCGATTATCTCATAGACACCGCCGATAGTAGTGGTCACGCCGTAGCCGCCTACGGCGCCGACGTCGCCGGTGAAGTCAAACACGCCGACACCGGCAAAAACACTTGGTGCGCCTGCAAGAAGCAGAGCAACCACCAAAAGAAGTAACTTCTTAAACATAGTACTCCTCCTCATTACTTCAAACATCAAACAAAACAATTCTTTACTGCCTTGGCAACGAGCCAAAACACACATTGTGTCCTGGCAACGAGCCAAAACACGCGATGTTCAAAACAGACGTACATCACAAGTAACACTTACTCAGTGCCTGTTCTAAACAACGTTCTACAAAACAAGCAACAAAGAATCTTCACCAAACCCTGCGCTTGCCTGAAAAGAACCAATATAGAGGACCTGGCTTTTCACACCCTCCGTTGCAGATGCCTGCCTTGAGCTGTTAGTAGGAATGACTCAAAAAACATCACACCCAACTCACGCTGGCCCTTTCATTGGCCCGAATTACACATCCGAACCAATAACTCCGAGTGTTTCCAGCCATTAGTCCACAACAAAACCCAAATTCCAGTTTACCTACTTTACCAAATTTGTCGTATCTTCGTCAAGGAAAATCTCTGCGAAAAACAAAAAATCCTCGCAATACCTGGCCCCAACACCTCTAAGTGCTTTATTGATAAGACTTTACGAAAACGTCGGCGACGGGATTCTCTGGAAAAAATCAGCCCTGATCGCCCAAATTTCCGGGTCTGCGAAAAATATTCTTCCAAATACGCCGAATCACAATTCAGAGAATCTCAGTTGACTGTGTACGATACATTAGCTGCGGCCTCAAAGCCGCCATAATATCGCCGCGCCTCAAACAACAAATCCTTGCAACCGTTCACGGGGGCAAATAGGCCTTTTTATGTCATTGCGAGGCCTTTAGGCCGAAGCAATCTCAAGTTTACCAAGCAAAGAGATTGCCACGCTCGGCTCTGCCTCGCTCGCAATGACTTAAAATGAACAACATTCAACATTTTAGGCCGTGAATGGTTACAAATTCTCGCCGGCACGTCACTGGCTTCTTATCTCCGGCTCTTCGGGCTTGGCCTGTCCGCTCTGTGTCTCGTCACCGTCTTGCGCCTTCTGCGACGCAGCCGTTTCGCCCTTGACCGCAGTAGAATCGCCGGTCTCAGCACTTGCCTCGGCGCCGTCGCCGGTCGCGTCACTCGCCTCTTCGTGCAGGTCGGAAGGCTCTGCCGCTTCGGCCTCAGCGGTCGGCCCTTTTTGTCTCCCCCGGCCCGGACTGTCACCGGCCTCCACGGTTTCCTTCGCCGTGGAAATCCGCTCAACATCGCTGTCCGACAAGACGCTCTCTACAGCGGCAGGCCGGCGCCGGCGAACCGGCTGCTTCTCAGCCTCCTCCTCGGCGGCCCACTGCACACGACGCAGACTCAACCCAATCTTGCGGGATTCGCTGTCAACCTTGAGAATCTTCACCTCAATCTCCTGCCCGACGTTGACAACGTCCTGAGGCTTGTCAATCTTGTGGTCCGCAAGCTCTGAAATATGCAGCAGACCCTCCAAATCCGTCTCAAGCTCGACAAACGCCCCGAAATTCGTAAGCTTCGCCACCTTTCCCTTGATGATATGACCGGGAATATACTTTTCCGGAATCGCCCGGATCCAGGGGTCTTCCATCATCTGCTTCATGCCAAGCGAAACCCGACGCTTCTCCTGATTCACATCGAGCACTACGCACTTCACATCCTGACCCTTCTGCAAAGCCTCGCTCGGATGGCTGTACTTGCGAGTCCAGCTCAGGTCCGAGATGTGGATCATGCCGTCGATCCCGGGCTCAATTTCTAAAAACGCGCCGAAATTCGTCACGCTTCGCACGACGGCGCTCACTATCGTGCCCGCCGGATACTTCTGAGAAGCCACCGCCCACGGATTCGTCTCGGTCTGCTTCAAGCCCAGCGAAATCTCCTGTTTCTCCCTGTTGACGTTCAGAACGACAACTTCTATATCGTCATTTAGATTAACCATCTCGCTCGGATGGGCAAGGCGCCGCGTCCAGCTCATCTCGCTGATGTGCACAAGCCCCTCGATGCCGTCTTCCAGACGAACAAAAACCCCGTAATTCATGACGTTGACCACCTTGCCCTGCACGCGAGCGCCTATCGGATAACGCCTCTCCACGTCCTCCCACGGACTGGCCGTCTTCTGCTTTAGACCCAGAGAGATCTTCTCGTGTTCCTTGTCAACGCCGATTACAACGCACTCGATTTCCTGGTCAATCGCTACGACTTCAGACGGGTGCGATATCCGCCCCCAGCTCAGGTCGGATATGTGCAGCAACCCGTCCAGGCCGCCCAAATCCACGAACACGCCGAAATCGGCTATATTCTTGACCACCCCCTTGCGACGCTGGCCAACCTCGATTTCCGACAGAATCTTCTCTTTGCTGTTCTGCCGCTCTTCCTCAACCAGCTTTCGCCGCGATATGACAATATTGCGGCCTTCAACGTCGATCTTGAGTATTTTGCACTCCACCTCCTTGCCGATGAACCTGCTGATGTCGCCGGGTTTTCGGATGTCAACCTGCGAGGCAGGCAGAAACACGGGAACGCCGATATCGACCAGGAGACCGCCCTTGATGCGTCTTATGACCCGCCCGGTGACAATGTCCCCCTCTTTCTTTGTATTGACTATATTCTCCCAGCCCCGGATAGTGTCGGCTTTGCGCTTGCTCAAGAGCACCAGGCCGCTCTCGGAATCCGTCTCCTCGAGCAAGACTTCGATCTGTCTGCCGGGCTCTATCTCCCCCTCCTCGAACTCGCCGGCATCGACTACCCCTTCGCTCTTGAGACCAACTTCGACAATTACGTCGTTGCCTATCTGTGTAACGATTCTCCCCTTCAGGATCGTGCCGGGTAGCCGCAAATCGACCTTTCTCTGAAGAACTTCCTCCAAAAAGGCGCCCTCGCTCTCGCCAAACAACTCCTTAACCTGCTCATCAAGCTTGTCTTCCGACAAACCCAATTTGTTGACAATATTTCGATCTACCATAAAACCAACGTCCTTATTGTGGAGCCTTGGTTCACAACTCGCCGACGCCCCACATTCACGCCGGCAAGGTCCTGTGCAACGCTGCACAGATTTATTTGAGTTAATAATTCAAAAAACGCATCCGCCAACGCAGCGAACGCGCACTAAATACCAACTCTGAACAACATGAACTCAGTCAAGACCCTCTGCATCGAAGGCCTTCAGATTGCTGACAAATTCGTTTATTATCCAGTCGGGCGTCGAGGCGCCTGCCGTTACGCCCGCAACTTTTTTGCCGAAAACCACTCTTATATCAAGTTCCGCCCAGTTCTGCAAGTAAAACGTTTCATTATTGTACTTTTTGCATAATTCCGCCAGCCGCCGTGTATTGGCGCTCTCCAGCCCCCCCAGAACGAACATAACATCAACCTCTTTGCACAGCCGAACCGCCGATTCCTGCCGCTTAATCGCCTCCTGGCACAGGGTGTTTATCACTTTCAGCTCGCTGAAGCTCCGCCGGCCTATCGCTCCCAGTACATTCCCCAAACGCTCCGGACCCTGGGTAGTCTGGCACACAATCCCCAATTTGCCCTTGCCGGACAGTTGTGCAACGTCGGACTGATCCCCAATAACAACAACGTCCTTAGCGCACCCCATCACCGCCTGCACCTCAGGATGGTTCTCCTCCCCCACGATGACAACCTGATAACCCTCTTTTTCAAGCTCTCCGGCAATATGCTGCACCCTTTTGACTAGTACGCACGTCGCATCGACGATATTGACTCCTTTCGCCCGCAATCTGGCAATGTGCCCGGGTGCCGCGCCATGAGACCGAATAATCACCGTCCCAGACTTAATCTCCTCGATATTCTCCACCGTCCGCAGCCCGGCTTTGGCCAGCCGCTCCACCTCGTCTCTATTGTGGATAATAGGCCCAAGGCTGTAAACCGCCCCGCAGGCCTCATCCAGAGTCTTCTCCGCCATACTGATAGCACTCCGCACCCCGTGGCAGAACCCGCACTTCTCAGCAACCAGAACCTTCATTTCCACCCAATTATCAAAGCCAACAAACTCTCGGCGACCCGCTTGCCCTCGTTTAGTCGCTTATAGCCGCAGATCGCCGAGATATTATCAACAGCCCCGCATTCGCAGCCCGGAAGCTCACCAGACCGCGCTGGAGTTACTTACTCAAACTGACCTTTTTTGGGCCAGATTCTAATGTAACTACAGTTATGACAACAAGATACGAGTATCTGTCATTCCTGCGAAAGCAGGAATCCACATATCCGAGAATGACTATGCCACGTCCCAACGGGACGGCTTAACCGGCTTAACCACAGTGTTAATCCCTACAGGACCGTGGGTCTGTACTACAACCCGTCAACTTCTTGTTTTTTATGCACGTTTTTCTAAAACAACCTTTATAACTCTTTTTTCTTAAAGGCTTTATATCTTTTTTCTGCCTCTTTGAACTTCTGCGACTTGGCCTTGTTTTTGAGGCTTTTCGTGGCCGTTTCTTTTGCTCTTTTCTTTGCGCCTTAGTGTCTTAGTGGCAATAATTTTGGTTGCGGCCAAAGGCCGCGCCAGGTTAATCCCTATGGGACCGTGGGTCCGTGTCAAAAAAGCAGAATCGGTCAGTTTGAGTCACTTAAATAAGCGGCGTCTTGCCTGGGATGGCCACCGGCTGCATCTCTAAGTCGCCGAATTCGTACTTCTCGGGTCTCAGGTCGAGTTTCGACGCCTTCATCGCCCAGTCCCACTTCAAGGCCCGGCCCGTATAGGCGCTCATTCTGCCCATTATCGAGGTCAGCGAGCTTTCAGCTATTCGCCTGCCCTCGTTCAGCCGTTTGCCGTCCCGAATCGCCGAAATCTGGTCCGCATGTTGTTTCAATTCCGGATTCCACGCGGGCCCATCGTACTTGAAGGGCTTCTCGCCCTCGAATATCGCGTTGGCAAAGTCCAGATACGCCTTGCCCTTCGTGCCGACAATCCACTGGTCGCACCGGTCGGTGACCCCGTCGATTTGCGAGCCCATATACTCAATCCGCACGCCGCCTGGATACTCGTATTCGACAGAGAAATGGTCGTAAACATTGCCGTATTCCGGCCCCGTCCGCACCTCACGCCCGCCCATGCCGACACATTGCACCGGAGGCCCGCCCAATATCCAGTTCATAATATCGAGGTTGTGCACATGCATCTCAGCGATGAAGTCCCCGCTAAGCCAAGTCAGGAACAACCACCGCCTCAACTGCCATTCCATATCCGTCCACTCAGGCTTGCGAGGCGTCGGCCCCCAGCCCATCATCCCGTCTCCGAGCCGGACGCACTGCCCGCCCACGATCTGGCCGATATCACCGTTGTCAATTCGCTTGACGGC
Source organism: Sedimentisphaerales bacterium (assembly GCA_035288065.1). Classification (GTDB taxonomy): domain Bacteria; phylum Planctomycetota; class Phycisphaerae; order Sedimentisphaerales; family Anaerobacaceae; genus JAFGCD01. Next base: position 8,619 of record DATEBC010000018.1, read on the forward strand.
CTCCATCAGATGCGCAACCCGCCGCATCTGAGTCCCGGCCACGATAGTCAGCCCCTTCTTCTCTGCAATCTCCGACGACTCAATCACCGAGCGAACGCCAACCGGGTCAACCGCAACCGGCTTCTCCATAAACACATGCTTGCCCGCCTCGACCGCCGCCCTTAGATGCTCGGGCCGAAAATGTGGCGGCGTTGTAAGAATCACCATATCGACGTCGCACGCAAGCACCTTCTTGAACGCATCCCAACCCGCAAAGCAAGTATCATCCGTCACCTTCACCTTATCTGGTAGGTTCTTCTCGAACATGTTGCGCCCGCTGACGAGTTGATCTTTGAATAGATCGCCCATCGCCGCAAGCTCCACGTTCGTCGCGGCATTGAGGCAATTCGACCCGTCGTGTCTGCCCCTTCCGCCGCAGCCGATCAATCCCAGGCGAATCTTGTCGCTGCCGGCGGCATACATCCTGCTCGTTCCACTGGCCAAGACACCCGCTCCAACCGCCGCCGATGCCTTAACGAATTCTCTGCGGGACAGTCCCGATACTGTTGTTCTTGTCTTCTTCTTCATGCTGCATCCTTTCCACTTTTGTTTCCACCATGATACCTGCCGGCGGACCTGCTCGAAGGGCGAGCAGACTTGCGCGTCTGAGCGGCTTCGTGCTCACGGCACGAGACTGCTCAGATTCATACCACCAGCCTATCCGCAATCCCCGCCGCCGTCAATCCCATTCTAAGCCGCCTCGGCCATATTAATCCAGTCGCCGAGCTTCTCGAAAACCGCTCTTTTACAAAGAATTTACACTTTGTTTTGTAACGATTTGCCAACTTATCTCGTCTATACCTACACAGACAGAGCGACTTTACTGAATTGGTCCTTTGCATGATGGAAAGGGGCAAAGAAATGCCGAAGACGTTGAGGAATTCCAATTTCAAACAAGGCCCTGCCCCCAAACGCCCGCTGCCCTCACCTCTCATTCCCGACTCAGCAACGCCGCCAAAAAGAGGAGATTCGTAGATCAGGTCTGCGAAGATCGTTTCTTCGAATCGAACTGGCTCAATTGAAAAACGCGGCACAGCAAGCAGCATTACACCGGCGAACTCCGGCCTTATTGTGGTCGTAGCATTTGGGGTGGTTCTCTCGGCATAATTGTGAGGGATGTTAAGCACAGAATAGCGGATTTGCGGCGGTCATCTCCTGCACCCATAGTGTTTAACATTTGCAGGGGATTTTTATTGACGCAGCCGTCTCGCCATATTTTAATCAGACGAAAAGGATATGTCGGGCTGTGCATATCCATCTATGTTCGCAAGGAGTAATACAAATGGACGATGAAGATTTGCTAAAGGCGGTCCTCAGTCGCGCATACGAATCGGACGAATCGGATGGGAAGCGGCGGTTGAATTGCGCACAGGCCTTCGAGCTGGCAAAAGAGCTCAAAGTCGATGTGAGTGAGATAGGACGAGTCTGTAATCGGCAGAAGATACGAATATCAAACTGTCAATTGGGCTGTTTCTCATAACCGGCGAATGAGTGTCAGGATGAAGGAATTACAACCAAGAGTAAAACTGTGGTTCAACAGCGCCAACGTTCAAGGCGCCTTTGGGGACGGGAAATGGCGGCTGCTGCGGGCAATCGGGAGCGAAGGTTCGCTGCAGGCGGCCAGTCAATTGTTGCGGATAAGCTACCGCAAGGCGTGGGGCGACCTGCAGAAGACCCAGGCGGCGCTCGGAATCAATCTGGTCGAGAAGCAGCGAGGCGGCAGAAGGGGCGGACAAACCGTGCTCACAGATGCGGGCAGGAATTGGGTCGAGGCGTACATGCAATTTCGGCAGGACATTGAGAAGGCGATTGCAAGGGCCTATCGCAAACACCTGCTCGAATTGACAAGATGATGAAGAAGAGAAATATTCTATCGGGGTTGGTTGGCCGGGCAGGCTTTAGTCTCGTAGAGGTGCTCATTGTCATCTCAGTGATAGCGCTTCTGATGGGGCTTCTCCTGCCGGCGATTCGGCGCGCCAGGGCTTTGGCCGAGCAGGCAATATGCAAGAGCAGGCTGTGTCAATGGGGACTGGCATTCGGGATGTACGCAGAGCAAAACGACGGCTTTTATCCGCACACGGACGGACGGGACCGAACCTCAAGCGACCCGGAAACAGACGCGGAACTGGCCGACTACTATTTCGGCTGGATTGACGTGCTGCCGCCTTTACTGGGCCAGAGGCCGTGGCGAGATCAAGATTATTGGGAGAAACCCGGGACCGAGACAATCTTCCAGTGTCGTTCGGCCAGGCTGGGACCCGACAGCAGCTATAAATACAGACCGCGAAGAACGGGCTATTTCTCTTATGCCATGAACTCGTGCCTCGAGCTCGACGAGAACTGCTGGCCGCCATACGGAAGTGAAGGCTCCGAGTGGCAGATGCCCAGCTTTCTCAATTCTACGCTGGTTAGGAATCCGAGCCGGCTTATTCTCCTGTTCGACCAACTGCTCGACCCGGCAAAAGGGTACGGCGGCAATAGCTCCAATCCCACGGCGGGCAAGTATTGCGGCAGCTACCCCAAGGCGTCCAGCGCCCGCCATGCAAAAGGCGGCGGCATTTTGGGCGGCTTGATCCTTTATTGCGACTACCATGTCGAGTGGAAATCCACGGTGTGGAAGCCGGATTGGCCTGATGACTTGGAGGTCCCGCCGTTAGGGGACCAGGATTGGTACCCGTAACAGCCATAGTGGGTGTTGGTATAGCTTGACTAATGTATATGATGAGAAAGGACAAGTGATGAAATCAATAGTTGCAGTGATTACAGTTGTTGCGAGCGTAATCGGATCGGTGCAAATGCTAAGAGCGGATGGTCTCTCGATCTACGAAATTCAGTACACGACCGACCCGGATGGGGCAAGCCCGCAGGACGGCAATATAGTCGATTGTCTTGGCGGGATCGTGGTCCATAAGCCGCTTACAGGAAGACCCAGACTGATTATTCAGGACCCCGATTATCCTTTAGGCTGGGGCGCCATTCAGGTCAAAGACCTGTACGGCATAGGCGTCTTTGTTGATGTGAATGTCGGAGATTGGGTCAGCTTGACCAACATGCTTGTTGAGGAGAATAAGGGCACGACCTTTTTGCAGTATATAGAGGACAATGATGCGGGCTTCGAGAGAATGAGCACGGGCAATCCTTTGCCCGGCCCGCTGACGTTATCAGTCGGCGAGATCGCCGCGCCAGTGCCGGGCGGATGGGACGGTTATGAATTCACTGAATGGCTCGTAGCCGACCACGATGATGAGAAATACGAATCCATGCTGATTAAGGTCATTGACGTGAACGTCGAAGGTCTCGGCTATGGAAAGGCA
>DATEBC010000019.1:0-2035 GCA_035288065.1 Sedimentisphaerales bacterium
ACAAACAAATCCTCCTGCCAACGATCCTGCCAGCCGATCATAATCAAGCCTCCATGCTTTTGTAATAGTAACGTAGCATCCAGCAGCTATTTGATATATAATATATCGGAAGGCAAGGGCTTTTTCAACAGCCCCGCAGTCTGTTATTTGTGGTTTGAGGCGCTGTCATTGCGAGTCCCTTAGGGACGTGGCAATCCCCTTCCCTTCAAACGCAGATCCTGCTCCGACCCGAAGCGACTCACCATAACGCCCGCAGTGGTTAAGCCATGGCATAGCCATTTCGATTGTTATGCGGTACTAATGTCGCAATAAGCCGTTATGGTGTGTTTTGAATTTTGAGTTTTAGTCATTCGGATTCGTTTCGGATTTCGGGTTTAGTGCTTCGGATTTCGTTGCGGCGTTCAGGCCGCGCCAAGTGGTCCTGCTCCGGGGGAAGTTGGGGCGATGCTGTCGAGGCGGAGGTCCCGGCGATTGTTATCTCAGTCGTGTAATCCGGGTAGGAGAGGGAGACGATCCTCTTGAACGCCATCCTCGTCTTGTCCTGGAGCATGTCAAGGACGTAGAGGTCGTTGACGTTGCTCAGGGCGTTTTCTCTGGCCTCGTCGTCTAACGCCAGTACCTCGTCGGAGCTGAAGTCTTGAATAATATCGTACTTCCAGGAGATGTTCTCGGCCTTCTCCAGCGGGAGCTTGTAGAACTTCCTGTTGTATATTTCGCAGCTCAGGACCTTCGGGCTTGGAAGCGATATGGTGATTGATTTCCGCGAATCGTCCACCGAGCAATCCAGCCGCTCGAGGTCGAAGCCCACCTTCAGCTTGGCGGTATAGCGCAGTAGTCCCCTCTTCCAGCAAACCGTAACAAAACCCGCCTTCTGCTGCTTTATCTCCGTAACGCCCTCGGTCCTGTATTCGAGGACGGCTAATTCCGCTATCGCCTGGATGGACTTGATAAGAAACGTGGTCGTCTTCGATTGGACCGTGTGCGTGTCGGCCAGCTTCCTGCCCGCATAGAACGCCAGCCCCCCCACAACCGCAATGCTCACACCAAGAATGGCATACCACATTTCTTCTGCTCCTGTCTATCCCATCGATACTCAATCTGCGACGTGGCGCACGTGTCTGCCTCGAGGGCCTGGGCACAACCGATCTCTCGTCGCCCGCAGCTTGCGGCTCGGCTCGCTACGCTCGCCTCCCCGCAAGCTGCATTTCCTATGGAACCATTAACCATGTCGGATGTCAACATACAAGGCACAAAGACACAAAAAAGTATTCAACAACCCCGGTTCACCGCCAATACAAACTGTATTTAGCCTGCGGTTTTACCGCAGGTCTTTGCCCACAAGGCCATAGCTGACGCAGCACCGAATGGGTACGCAGAGGATTTCAGTTGTTTTTGAAGTTGATAGTGTAAATTGTGAGGCCTTGTGTGTCTTTGGGCTTTGCGGGTATCAGCAGCGAGGCGAGATAGCCGACGACAAAACAGACGGTGATGCCTATCGCGCTATAGAGGAAAAAGTGAATCCGAGTGAACCATACAACGCCGAACAGCACTAGTGCGCTGGTAATCGCCCCCACTAATGCGCCGCAGCCGTGCGCCCGACGGGTGAAAATGCCCAATGCAAATAGCCCTGCCAGGCTGCCGCCGAATAGCCCGAGTATCTTCAGGAACAGGTCCCAGAGCGACTTGATTTCGTAGGTCGCCATAAGTAGGCCGAATGCGGTTGCTGCCGCGCCGAGAACCGCCGTCAGCCAGCGGGCCAGCCGGAGGCGCATCCTGTCCGAAGAATCCGGCTTGAGCCGGCGGTAGAAATCCGTCACTATAGCCGTGGCCACTGAATTCATCGAGCTGTCGAGCGTGGACATCGCCGCGGCAAAGACCCCCGTGATGACTAAGCCGCAGACGCCCGCCGGGAGCTGTTGGACAATAAACAGCGGAAAGACCGCGTCGGTATCCAAAGACGGCTCGAGCAAGCCGGGATTGGCCCTGTAAAAGACGAAAAGCGCAGTCCCCAAAGCAAAGAAGATCAGTGAGCTCG
>DATEBC010000020.1:0-3822 GCA_035288065.1 Sedimentisphaerales bacterium
GCCAAAGGCCGCGCCATGGATTCTTGTGCCTTCACAACTTTCGGCAAGAGATCACATTCATTGTAATAACACCAGGCCAATCTGTTCAGCGGAAATCAGCATCTCCCGGCCTTTTTACAAAAGTTTTACAGACCCGGTCGCTGCGGTTGGTGTTTTGACGTTGAAAGTCAGCCGCATCGATGCGATAATTGCCGCAGTTCCCTTTTGGCGGTGCTGTATGGCGAAGGTGCATATATTCGAGCCGGGCAAGAGCGGGGGCAGGCTGCCCGACAGATAGGCAACTGTTTCGCCAGAAAACTCAATTCGCAGCGCCTTCACACGGTAGGCTACGCGGGTTTTTCGGATTGAGCGTGCCCTGGATTCACTACTCACTCAAACTGACCGGTTCGCCTTGTCATACCTGCGAAAGCAGGTATCCAGTTGGCCCCGCCATCCCGGGGGGAAGTGTGGCGGGTCACTGGATTCCCGCTTTCGCGGGAATGACACACTGTCTTATCTTGTTGTCGCATAAGGACTTATCGTGTCGTTTTCTTGAAAACCGGTCAGTTTAAGTACTCAGACAGAGGCGGATTATACGCCCGTAATGCACTATTCCTGCATTTTCACAACGTGTCAGAGGCGTCATTTGCGTTTTTTTACAAATGTAAGATTTTTTTCGAAAAAAGCTGTTGACTAAGAACATTTCAACCCATATAATAGTATTCCGATTGGTATAGTAGGAATAGATTGCTATGATACGAATATCAAGGAAATGTGAATACGCTCTAAGAGCGGTATTTGAACTTGCAGTGCGAAACGGTGAGCGTCCGGTAAAAATGCACCGTATCGCTTCGTCGCAGCATATCCCGCGCCGGTTCCTTGAGATTATCCTCAACGATCTCCGGCACGCGGGGCTGGTTCAGTCTCGGCGCGGGAATATGGGCGGGTATATGCTGGCCCGGCCTGTAGGGACACTCACCGTCAGGGAGGTAGTCGAACACATTCAGGGGGCCATCTCGGTGAGTCCTCCTGACGACGAAAAGGCCGATGGGAGCAGGTATTCTTACGGAGATGACGCATTTAAGGAGCTCTGGGGCAACGTCAGCAGAGCCGTATCAGGGATTTGCGAAAACACGACGTTCGCCGAATTAGTCGCAAACGAAGGTCGAATTAAGGCCGGGGCGGTGGCGGACTACATCATCTGACCAACGGCGTACTCGGGCGATGCAAAGGAGAAGAATTGGAATCGCACTTTAGAAGCATAATGAAGGCCGTAACCTGGCGCGCAGGCGGCACGGCAGTGACCTTTACAGTTGCGTGGATCTTGACAGGCAGGTTTGAGTTGGCTGCGAAAATCGGGTTGTTGGATACGACAGTCAAACTCGCAGCGTTCTACCTGCATGAACGGATGTGGATGAAGATAAGCTTCGGCAAGCTGAAGCCGCCGGGATATCAAATATAGAATTTCAATAGTTTAGGAGAATCTGGGTAATGCTAATTGATGAAGTCGAAGATAATGTTGTGGATTTGGTTCAGAACCTGAATTTTGCAGAGAAGGTGGATCGGTCGCTCAGTTTGATAGAGCGTGCGTACAAAGAATTCGGGGATGGGCTCGTGGTGGCCAACAGCCTCGGCAAGGATTCCAGCACAGTCTGGCACCTTGCCAAGCGCGTGGACCCTAAGATTCGCGGTTTTATCGTTACGACGAGGTTCAAGCCTGCGGAGACCAAGGAGTTTATGGCCCGGGAGGTTGCAAGGCACCCGGAGCTTAAGGTCTTCAGCAACGACGAGGCCGACATAGCAGATGATCTGTACGCCACGAATCCGGACAAGTGCTGTGAGGTCCTCAAGGTCCAGCCCACTCGGCAGGCCATCCATGAAATGGGTGTTTCCTGCTGGGTTACGGGCCTGCGATGCACCGAAGGGCGCACGCGCACCGATTTCAAGGAAATCCAGGAACTGGATAAGGGCCTGATAAAGCTCAACCCTATCCTCATTTGGTACGAGCGCGAGGTCTGGCAGTATCTGGCGCTGAATAGAGTGAACGTGAATCCTTTGTACCTAAAAGGTTACCGGTCCCTCGGGTGCTCGCCCTGCACGAAGATCGCACAGGGCGCCGACGAGCGTGCAGGCAGATGGATCGGGACAAGCAAGTGCGGCGGCGAGTGCGGCATCCATACCAAACCGCTGCTGAGCTACCAGATATGATCGTCGGTAGGAGAGACTTCAATGAAAACCAGCACATTAGCCATACACGGCGGCTTTGCCTCTGATAAATACTGCGGCGCAACTGTGGTTCCGATTTATCAGACGGTTTCCTACGCATACAGAAGCGCTCAGGAGCTCGCCGAGGTCTTCGCAGGCGACGCGCCGGGATACATCTACACCCGGATTGCCAATCCGACTACCACCGCCCTCGAGGCGAAGCTCGCCGAGCTTGAAGACGGCATCGGCTGCATCGCCACATCAAGCGGGATGGCCGCAATATCATCGGTCGTAATGGCTCTCGTAGAGGCGGGCAGTCGCATAATCGCCTCTACAGGGATCTTCGGCGGCACGGTGTCGCTCTTTGAGAGTACGCTGGCGCCGTTCGGTGTCGAGACGAAGTTTGTCAACGCAGGCGATACCGAGCAATTCGCCCAGGCCGTCGATGACAAGACCAGGCTGATCTTCGTCGAGACTATCGCCAATCCGCGAATGGATGTGCCCGACATACCGGCTATCGCTGAAGTAGCCCGCAAGGCCAATATACCGCTGGTGGTGGATAATACCGTTACCACGCCGGTCCTGTTCAAGCCGGGCAATTTCGGCGCCGACATCGTCGTCCATTCAACCTCCAAGTTCATAAACGGGCACGGCACCGCAATCGGAGGGGCGTTAGTCGATACGGGGAACTATGATTGGTCCAGAGGTCCTTTCAAGACGATAAAGAAGCTCTCGGAAAGGGCGGGGCGATTGGCCTTCCTCGCGCATCTGCGCAACTTGGTATATCGCGACCTCGGCGGCTGTCCGGCCCCGATGAATTCATTCCTCATGATACAAGGCTTGGAAACCCTCCCGGGCCGAATGGCAACGCACTGCCAAAACGCGCACAGACTGGCTGAATTCCTGCAGGACCAGCCGGATGTGAGTTGGGTAAACTATCCGGGCCTGTCGGACAACCGATTCAACAGCAGGGTCCGCAGGTTGTTCGACGGCCGCGCTGGCGGACTGCTGACATTCGGCCTTGCCGATAAAGAAAGGGCATTTAGGTTAATCGATTCGTTGAGGCTGGCTAAGAACATGGCAAACCTCGGAGACGCCAAGACCTTGGTCATTCACCCGGCCTCGACCATATTCCATGAATTCACGGATGCCGAGAAAAGCAAGATGGGCATCGGCGAGGATATGATAAGGGTCTCGGTTGGCATCGAGGATTTCGAAGACATAAAAGAGGATTTCGATCAGGCTATTAAGAAAAGTGTCCAGGAGAAAATATGAAACTTACTGTAAATGGTAGAGAAGGCGACTTTAGCGAGAATCTGACGGTTAGCAGGCTTTTGGTTGAACAGCAGGTCAAAATGCCTGAGATGGTCTCCGTCGAAATTAACGGCCAGATACTGAAAAGGGCGGAGTTTGAGCAGAGAATTCTCGAAGAAGGCGACAAGGTGGAGTTCCTTTACTTCATGGGAGGCGGTGAGAAAAAGTTTGGGGGAATAACAGATTTTTGGTTCTCATCCAAAAAAGTTGGTGAATAATAAAGGCTGTTTTGACTTAACTCTTTTGGATTTAACGCTTTAAGGCAACAGCATGTATAGGTATAATGTCATTGCTATCGGGGAGGATAGGGCAACGCTGGGAAGC
>DATEBC010000021.1:0-11206 GCA_035288065.1 Sedimentisphaerales bacterium
AAGTCACGCCGGCCGCGCCATGGACTATGAGATACCGCCGCCAAATTTACAAGTCCTTTCTCATATTCGCAGAAACGACGCGCCCGGCATACGCGGCGTCCCTACCCTAACGCCAAGACTGCTCATACGCCGACATTCGAAACGCTTTCATAGAATATGCCAGTGACTGTACTCGTAAAACACGATATAAGCCATGCACACCGCCATCAGGATAATCCCGGCGATGCCGAGCCGTCTGGCGTCCCGAGGCTCTAATGCGCCCGTCTTGGCCCCGGCCGATTTCAGGATTACATACACCGCCAGCGCGACCGCCGCCCCGCACAGAAAGGCAAACGTCTGCATACAGTACCACGCTTGTGACGGCCCACCCTGCCGGCCCCACTTCCAAACGTGCTCCAGAGGATAGTAACGCAGCATCTCGATCTTGAACCACCTCACGCAGCAGTAAGCCACAGACGTCGCCGCCGCGAACACTATGCCGAGAATATATGTCATATCAGACTTCTTCACGACACGCCCCCTTTCAAAAGGGCCAGGTAGCACCCGACGACAACCTTGTACCACAAAATCACGTTAAGCAGCAGACACAGCGGGACATAGAACCATAGCTTGTGCTTCTCCTCGTCCGGCTCAAAACTCCGCCGCAGCACGTAATAAACAACGAGAAAAGCCAGCCCCAGCGCCCCCCAGTGCTCCTTAACCTCGAACAATCCCGTCGCCCAGGGGGCCTTGTCGTCGAAAAGCCTCATGCGGGTGTTGATGCTGAAAGCCGGATAAGCCAACGTGCCGAGTGCGTACACGACAACATAAGCCCACAACGACACTTTTACATAAAAATACTCAAGCTTCTTCCTGCCGAACTTGCCCCACACATATTTGAGCACGATTAGCAGGTTATGCGTCATCGCCCCGACAAGGACAATCGTCGCAAGCAAGTGCGCAACCACCAGCAAATTGTAGTACTCCTCTAAGAAAACCTTCATAGACACAGTCCCCTTGAGCTTCCTTATAAGGCTTGTGCGATTCTGCAGAACTCTTTATCTCGTTCTGTCAAGGGAGAACGAGACCTCATCACCCGGCTGGTATTTCCCACCCATATTCCCTGTAGAAAGCACGCGACTCAGCAGAAGTCAAAAAGTCCATAAACCGCGTCGCAGCCTCGGTCTCCTTCACAAACGACAGCATCCCCACCCCCGTGCCCCGCAGGATCTGCTGCTCCTTGGGCAGCTCGATAACTTCAATCCTGTCGGGCTCGAGATGCTTGAAAGCCGTCCATCCGAAACCCACGTCAGCCTCGCGCGTCGCAATCGCCTCGACGATCGCAATGCAGCCGTTCGCACGGTATGTAATATTGGGGCGTATCTTGTCCAGCAGCCCCAATCGACCGCAGATATCCTCCCAAAGCCCCTTGAGACAATCCAGCAGCGAAATAGCCACCCTCACGCCCGGCCCGGCCAAATCTTCGATAGACTGAATATTCGCGGGATTCCCCGAAGGCACGATCAAGGCGCTCGTGCGGTACGCAATCGTGCGCCGGCAGCCCTTTTTGACTATCCCCCGGACCTCGCCGTCATCGAGCAGATACTCTGCTCCCGCTATCGCCAGATCGTGTATGCCGGCATCGGAAATCTCCAAGAGGAAATCGTCACGTGCGCTCTCGGCAGTCGCTTCTTCGGCCACCGGCGAAGCACAATGCCGATTGCACACGTCGATGAGGACTTGGACGCCGGTCTTTTCCTCGTAGAGCTTCGCGGCCTTCTCCAGAGGCGCCGCACAAGCCCTGGCGCTGAAGATGCGCACTGCGCCATTATTGTTTTCTTGTGACATCGCTAACGTCTCCATTTCCAATTGAATTTGCAGTATTCTGATTCGCCCCTTCGCCTTCTATCGCCTGGCCGCTCGCCTTTGGCGACATCGTGAACATCTTGACGGCGATAACAACCAGCATAAGCGCAAACGCCTTGCGCAACACGGACGCCGGCAATCGGGCGGCCAATTCCATCCCGCCGACAGTCCCCACCAGCGCCCCGCAAATTATTAACACGATGGCCAGCCAGTCCATCTCGATGCCGTACCGCCAGTATTGCAGCGCTCCAACAAGAGCCGTAGGGACTATAATAGCCAGCGCCATTCCCTGGGCCGACTTCTGCCCGAAATGGCAGATTAGCACAAGCCCCGGCACAACTACCGTACCGGCCCCTAAACCCAAAGAGCTGCTGACAACCCCCGCAGCAACACCCAAAATCACAAAAACCCACCAAGGATAAGATAATTGGGCCAACATAGCCAAACTCCAAAATAATCTGCGATTTACCTGATACAGGCTTTCTGTGCGAGCATTATTGCCCGATTGAACGCCGGCTTGCAAGCCAAATAAAGGCCGGACTGCACCCTGGCGGCCAGACGGAATTGTCCCGACTCTGCCGCAGACTCGAGGGTAGCAGCGTCCCCCAAGGGGGATGACGCGGACCCGCACAGCGGCCCTAACGGCTCCGCGCCCGCCTCCTCCGCGGCATATTACTGCGGCTTCTCGGTCCTATAGCCGTGCTTCGCAAATATGGCCCGCCCTTCTTCAGACCTCATAAACTCGATGAACTCGCCGGCCAGCTGCTCATTCTTCGAAAACTCCAGCACGCCCGCAAGGACAACCGAGAAAACGTTCTTCTCCGCCGGAATAGGAACCTCGTCCCCGTATTCGCTGTAGTACCCGGCCATCGCGTCCCACACGATCACCGCATCCAGGGACTTGGTCTGAATCTGCATACCCAGCTCATTCACCGTAAGCGACTGAAACTTCAGGTTATCCTGAACTTGCTCACGTGTAATGCCGTTCTTATCCAACACATCCCATGTTATTTTCCCAATCGCGCAGACGTTAGGATCGCCCAATCCCACCTTCAGATCGTCCTTGAGCAAATCTTCGAGACTCGCAATCCCCTTGGGATTGCCCTTTTGCACCAAAATCGTGGGAGCCCAGTAGCACACCGCCCAAGATCTCGCGATCATCTTCGCACTCGTCGCCTGATGCATATAATACTCATCGCCCGGCATATACAGATCCCCGCGCCGGGCAAGCTTGATCTTCGACAGCAGCGTCTCGCTGCCGGCGTAATCGCACGCGACTCTTACGCCTCTGGCCTTGTAGAACGCATCAACGATCTCTGCAGCCGGCGGGCGAAGACCCGCCCCACAATAGAACTGCAGCTCGTTAGGATCGCCGGCATCCGACGATTGCTTCCCGCAGCCGCCCAGCGCAACCGCCGCACCAATCACACCGATAAACACCAAACGTTTCATAATGAGACTTTTCTCAGCACTTAACATATTGGCTATCATTCAATCACTTGACGTATCCGTGCTCGGCAAATAAGGCGGGGCCATTCTCGCGGGCAAACCCGATGAACCGCTTTAGCGCATCGGGCTGCTTCGTGTGGCTCAGGCCGATGATGTGCACGCGAATCTCTTTGTCGTATTCGTAAGGTGTTCGCACGACCTCCAGACTGTCCTTAAACGTCTTGGCCACTCCGTTCCACATTATCACCGCATCGACCACTTGCGTTTCCAGCCATGTTCCCATGGTGCTGTGTCCCTTTGTCAGGCGGGTATCGACGTTTTTCAAAACCGCCTCTTTAATGCCCTTCTTCTCAAGCAGGGCAAAGACCATTTCCCCACAGGTCGAATACTTCGGATCCGTCATGCCCACTTTCAGGCCCGCCCGGGCCAGGTCGTCTATGCTTTTGAGCCTCTTTGGGTTGCCCTTCTGCACCGCCAGGACGGGCGCTACGAATCCTACCTGGACCGAATCAGCCAAAGCGTTCGCGTCACGCACGTAATCCAAATATGGGTCGTGTGTAATAAGAATATCGCCCTCCTTCCCCGCTTGCACCAAGGGTAGAAAGTCTTCGCTGCCGGCTACCGTCGTGGCGACCTTAATCCCCGTCTCTTCCGTGAACTGCCTGCATAGCTCCTCGGTCGGTTTGACAAAAGAGATCCCGCACAGAACCACAAGCTCTTCAGGTTTGCCCGGCTCGCTTCTCTTCCCGCAGCCAATGCCGGTCATCAGACCAATAGCTCCAAACAGCGTCAACGCCGCCGTTGCCGTTCCGTATTTGCCTTTCATATCCTGTGATCCTTTCATATCTCATCTCTTGCAAGACCCGTCCAGAGTCGCTTGTCGCCCGGGTCCCCGATCTCGCTCAGGTGCTTTTCCCCCGGACCCATGCACGCCGTTCTGCGCCCAAGTCCTCGCGCGCGACTAAGCGACGGCGGAAGAATTCCCATAAGCAGCGCGATGATCGATATTGCCGCCTGTACGCAGGAAAGCATATCACCCTTGCGGCCCACTTTGCGCCGAAGCAAAGACCTTCTCCTCCGCGCCGAAGCAAAGAACCTGTCCGTCTTCGAGGGTTACTATCACGCGCCCGTCGCGGTCAACCGCGATACCCCAGGTAACCGGCTCCCCAGGCAGCGGTTGCGACCAAAGCACCCGCCCATCGGCCAGATTCAGCGCGACTATTTGTTGATTCTCAGCAACCAGCACGGCGTTCCCCGCCACGGCGAAGGCAACGCCCTCCCTGCAATCATAAGCCCATACGGGCTTATCCTTTATACCTATTCTGCCCCAGTTAAGCTCAAAGTTGTTGACCTTGCCGCGGAATGCCTCTGGGTTGATGCGATTGTAGCAGAGGATTTTCTTGTTGCTTTGGTCCGCCGCCCAGACCACGTCCCTGCCGCTCGCCCCTTGCTGGCCCGCCGACGCCACAAAGACCTTCCCGAAGACCGTCGCATCGAACACCCCCGCCCCGGGCAGTGCGTAGAAAGGTCTGCCGCAAGCTACAACTTGACCGCCGATCATAGACAGCTCCCAGCCGCGAGGGGCCTCTGAGCGACACGTCGCCAGCGGCCCGGCGTCGTTGAGGCATGTGCCGTCCGCAACGTTATACACAGCCGGTGAAAGAGAAGTCCCGGATGCGAGATAAAGCTTACCGTCGTAAAGCAGTTGGTGACCCTGTACGCTCGCCCCCGTGCGGGCCTGCTTGTCAAGGTGTCCCGATGTATTATTCTGCCACTTTATCCGGCCCGTCTCCGCGTCGAGAGCATAGACGTAAGTGCCGTCATAGTTGACGATCCCCGCCGCGACGTAAGCGATCCCATCTTCGACCAGCACCCCGCTTGCAGCCGGCCATGTGGACATCAAAGAGCCATAGACCGGTATCCTTCGCTCGACCGGCGCCGCGCGGAAGCGCCAGAGCAGCTTGCCGGTCTGCGCCTCGAAGCAATAAGCGTATCCGTCGCCGGAGCCGACAAACGCCCGCCCATTCCATATCGTCGGCGCAATGCGCACCGCTCCGCCGGTATATGCCCTCCATCTCAAATTGCCCGTCTTGGTATCGATTGCACGGACAATACCGTCCGGCCCGCTCACAAATGCCAGCCCCCCCGCCGCCACCGGCGCCGTAGGCCGAGGAGCGCCGCCTCGCACGCTCATCTTAGGATCATACCGCCACAACTGCTTCACCTTCGGCCCAACCGCAGCTTTCGACGTCGCCGTGCACTGATTATCCGCACGGAAAGTGGGCCAGTCCGCCTCCGATTGCGGCAGCTCGGCAACTCTCACCTTTGAGGAATCCGCCGACGCACTCTGCAGTCTCTCAGCCTCGGTTGCCTTGGCCTCAAAGTCAAAATCCCCCGCCGGCGCCAGAGTCGTAATCCCGTAAATCGTCAATTGGCAATCGCACACCGAAGGCCACCAATACAATAAGCCGTTCGCAATGGTCACCCCGTCGTGGCACTGAGCACGCATCGGAGATATCCACCCCGGGCGGTTGCTCGCCAAATCCAGCCGAACCGAACCGTCCTCGGCGCGGAAGAAGATCGCGTCGCTGCAGCCGGTGGGACGAGTGCACGCGCGCCGGTATTTATCGATCTGGGCTAATATCTCGCCCGTAAGAGCGCCGAATTTCACACTCGGATGCTTGTCGATTTGCCCGCTCAGCCCATATACCACGCTGTCTTGAATCACCAGCTGGAAATTGCTGTAAGAGTGCTCCCATAAGATGCCGCCGTCCTTGGCCGAGAGGGCCAGCAGCTTGCCGACCTGCGGACCCGCGAAATAAAGCGCTTCATCGCTGCACTTTAGATAACAGGTCGTCCGCCAATTGGTCCGCCAGTCCTGCCGGTTCAGATACCCGCCCAGAGACCTAAACAAATCCGGTGCGCTCTGCGGCGTCTTTCGCCAGATTTCCTCGCCGTTCTTCGCATTCAGGCAGGCTAAATACGCCCCGTGCCGAAACACATAAATCCTCCCGTTCTTCATGCAGACGGCCCTGCCGTCCATCGCTTTGTCCTCGCGATGACTCCAAAGCACCTTCTTGGATTCCGGATCGATCGCCAGCACGGTCCGACCGTACCCCCACGGATTCTCCGGCTGATTGAAGCCCTCGGAAATCGGATCCCAGGGCCAGCCGTGATGCTCCAGATGCCACCGTTTCGTCTCGTCCCGCTGCTCCTGCTCGCCTATCATCGCATAGAGCACGCCGTTCTCCATCCCCATCCACTTCCAAAACGTCCCCCCGGCAACATCCTGGGGCGGAATTATCTCGTCTATCAGCTTGCCCGTGGCCGTATCGATAACCTTGCACGATACATCGTCGCCCACGTAAAGCCTCTCGGGCATGGCGATCATCGTGTTGCGATGAATCATAACGCCCTCTCTAAGGTCCCGCCGCCACAACTCCGTGCCGTTGTAGCCGTTGTAAGCCACCAGCTTATTGAGCAGCGCCTCCTCGCGCTCTTTGAACGCAACATGCCCGAAAGCCTTGAAAACCCGCCCCGCAGAGGCAACCGCAACCTGCGGCAAAGGCGCATAACGCGGCTCCGCCATGAATTGAGTCAGGTAAGGCCCAACGATAACCGTATCCTCGGATTGCGGATTATTGTCCGGCCCGTGATACGGATGACTCCAGTCATCGATTCCAACGGGGAACGGCTTGATTATTGCCTCGCCGTCAAGGAAGGCCCTGCCCTGCGGTCGCAGAACGCGCAGCGCCTCGGCGCGAGCAATCCGCCCCCCTTCGGCCCCGGGGACCAGCACGTCTGCTATATTATCCGCCAGGTGCAGCCTATTCAGCGGCCCCTGTTCCACGAAAATCCGGCTCCCGTACAGCCCCGCATCATCCGCCGCACGCCGAGCCGCCTCAACGTCCTTAGCCTGCTCCAACTGCACATACAACAGCAGGTCAGTCTTGCCCGCAAGCTCCAGGGCAAGCCGGCATTCACCATCGCCCGGCAGCACGCAGATCCCCTTTGTCAAACCGACCTTCTCGACTATCCCCTCACCCTCGCAAACCAAAGCCCCCACCAGCAAAACCGCAGCCGAGACAACTCCCAAAGACGCTTTCGCCATTCTCATTTTGCATCCCTTTCAAAAACTGCCCGCCCGTGCTACAAGTCCACCGAAGCGAAGCGGAAAAAAACACTAATTCGCAACGACTTTCGCTCCATGAAAGCTGATCTTAGGCCTGGTCATTGCGAGGAGGCCGGAGGCCGACGTGGCAATCTCCTACCCCGCGCTCGTGCTACGTAGCGTACTTCGCAGAGTAGCAAAGAATCGAGGCTGCTCCAGCCTCTGGAGCCTCACGATGACGCCCACAGTCCTAATCCTGACAGATTACCAAATTCTACCACAAGAACGCCGACTTTCAAAGCCCTTATTCGCACGCATCCCCGGGTCCACCCGACGGGATTGTGGCTGCTCTGTCGCATATTTGAGGGTGGCAGCCTCCCCATAGGGGGGGATGGCCCGCTCCGGACGAATCGATCATCGCCCCGCCTATTTTCTCAAGAAAGCTGCCGTACGTTTGATCGGCAATGTTCAACGTCCCTTCGTCGAGCCCAAGCCGAACGACGACCATCTGCCACTCCGGAATGACAAACATATCATTGTTGTTGTACCCGCTCGCCGAGTACGTCCCGACCGGGGCGCCGGGCCACTTACGTTGCCCGTCCGCCTTAATTCCGTTAACCCACCAGTTGTACCCGTAAACGCCCCGCCCGTCGGCCCCGCTCAACTCCTCCAACGCAATTGGCCCAGGAACCTGGGCCTTCGTCGCCTTCTCCATCCACGCAGCGCTTACGAGCTGCTTGCTCTCCCACTTGCCCCGATTGAGAAACAAATGCCCAAAACGTGCGAGCTCGCGGGCGCAAATGAATATGTGGTTGTTGCTGTTGCCCGACCCGCCGTTGACGACAATCCCCTCAACCTTCCCAAAGTCGCCCCAGTCCCATTTCGACCGATTCATCCCGATGGGATCTGCAATCCGCCGCTTGAAAAGGTCCTTAATCGGCTCGCCTGCAATCCGCGTAAGCACATTGCCGAACTGATTCATCGCCGAATCCCAATAGGCATATTTCGACCCCGGCGCAAAGAGCGGCTTGCCGAAAGGCTCAAAGGGCGTCGCGCTCGGCCCGTGCCTGTACCTTCCCTGAGGCTCGTCGCCTACCGCATAATACCCGCTTGTCATAGTAGTAAAATGCCGAAGAGTCACGCCCGGATACGCCTGAGCCATGCTCGGCACATAGTCCTTCGCAAGCGTATCAAGGTTCGCCTTGCCGTCGTCGATCAACAAGCCAAGAACAGTGCTTGTAAACGACTTCGTCAGCGACCATACACCATGCACCTTATCGATGTCAGTACCCTTGTGAATCATATACCCGTTGCGGATAATCACCAGCTCCTTAACCCCGTCCGGCCCCGAATTCTCCGCCAGATAGCTGACAGCCTCCTTCATCTTCTCAGAATCGATCCCCTGCGACTCCGGCTTCGCCTCCCGCCAATCCTCTCCCGGAAAGACCATCGCCCCAGCCGCAGAGAACCACGCCGAAACAACAAAAACAACAATCACGCTTCCAACGGTATTTCTCAGCATAGTCAACCTCCCCATCTGCTAATTCTCCAAACGAACAATGTAAAGCACGGCATCGCCCTTGAACGGCGTCGCAAACTCCCGCCGACCCGCTTCCGCATCCACCGTGCCCTTAGAGGCCGCCTTGCCGTCATCAGGATTCAACCATTCATATTTGTACTTGCTTGCTTTCAGTTCAACCGCAATAGAAGCCCCATCCTCCGCGGGATTATAGATAAGATACTCTTTGCCGGGATTAGCCAGGCAAAACTTCGTCGAGGCAACGTCGGGCAGCGGCAGCATCTCGGCCAGATTCATCTCCCGAGCGTATCGCAGCGTATATCCCATACTCCTGCGAATCGGCTCCCACCGCGCATCAAGCTTGCTCCCAAGCACCTCCCCGTCATAAGGGTCCATAAAAATCGGATTGTGCCCACGCGTAAAGCTCTTCCAAACCCACTCCTGATTCCCCCCAATCCCCCAGAGGTGGTCCGTATCGTTGAGCACAACCTTTCGCCCGTCCGCGGCCGGAGGATTGTCACGATACCCCCCTTCCGGATTCGGAGAAACCCAGTCCGCAGGACTCTTGAACAAATCCTCATTCTTTCCCCCCTGATATTGAAACGTCATCCCCACCGGATGCTGTTGCGCCTTCTCCTTCTCATACCCCTTGATATAGCGGATTATGTGATACTGCCACTGCGTCGAGGGCGGATGGTTCTCGTTCGATATCTCATACAGCACGTTGTCGAACCCGTTGACCGTATCGATTACCTTGCGAATGTATGCCTCCTGTATCGCGGTGACGGCCTTGTTGCCGAGCGTATGAATCTCGATCCCCTTGCCGTCCTTATTCGCGTCCCCGTCGATACCGTTGATATTATTCTTAGGATTAAACGGATGCCCCTCCCAGGCCCCCTTCGAGAACTGCACCCCCCACCCCTCGAACAGCATCACTGAGACATAAATCCCCCGCTCCCGCGCCGCAGCGACCCTCGTTCGCAGCCGCTCGAAATACTCCGAATCGAACTTCTTCAGATCGAACATCGGTTTGCCGTCCAGCGCATTGCCCGCCCCCGTCCGCGCCCACGGCTGCGGAGCGCACGTGTGAATCTTGTTTTCGCTGTTGGCCGTGGTATTCCACGTCGCCAATTCCCACGTCCACAACCGAATAAAATTATGATTCAGCTTCGCCATCCAATCGACATAAGCAGTGAAATCAAACCGCGCCGGCCTGTCCCCAAGTGACGGGTCCCCAGGGGACGGGTCCTTCGGCCCGATATCAACCAGGTTCGACCACGTATGCGAACCCGTCAGATAAACAACCTCCCCCGTATCGCTATTCTGAAAGTACCGACCATTCTCAGGATGCACCCGCAACGGCCCCATCCCCTTACCCCCTCCCGCCGCCGCCGCCGACCAAACAACCACGACAACAACCAGAACCGCAAATCTAATAAACCGCATACCATAAACCTCCAACTCAAAACCAAAGAACCAATCCTTACACCGCCCCCATTCTTACCCCACTCACCAAGAAATGCAATACCCATCTGCCCCCGCCGCTTCCCAACACTCGTGAACCTTCCGAATTCTCATACTGCCGGCCTTGCACCCCCAGATTCTGGGTGGTGATTCAGGCCGTATCTTATTTATTTGCGTTGTTGGTCGCCCTGTTTTTCCGACGCTTGAAAATTGGGTTTGACCCGGCTTCGTCCCACCACTGGCGGGCTTCGCCGGGACAAGTTGGGTTTGATTGGGTTTGTTTTTCCGCCGGCGGAAGGCGGTACTTTTTTCGTAATACTTTCCGGTATCGAGACTTAGGTTCATTTTGGCTTTTTGGAAATTGGGTTTGTTTTGCATAATTGACTGCCGGCCACAAAGCCGCCGAAGCACATCCCCAAGGGACAGGAAGGGACCAAGTAATAGGGGGAGTTTCAAGAACCTTGTGCCTGTGCGGCCCTGCTCCTTTTTCCCCGTGCGACAGACGATATACCTCTACGCGGCCTCTGGTCGCAGTCAAAATCCGAAATACTAAATCCGAAATCCGAAATCCACCAAGGGATCCCTGCCGGGACAAATCGGAATCACCAAAACTCAAAACTGACCGTAACGTCTTATTTCGACGGGGGTTATACCAGCCGGCTTCCAATATCAAGCACAAAAAACAGGTTCTCATCCAAAAAAGTTGGTGAATAATAAAGGCTGTTTTGACTTAACTCTTTTGGATTTAACGCTTTAAGGCAACAGCATGTATAGGTATAATGTCATTGCTATCGGGGAGGATAGGGCAACGCTGGGAA
>DATEBC010000022.1:0-6450 GCA_035288065.1 Sedimentisphaerales bacterium
CGGTTCGCTTCCCAGCGTTGCCCTATCCTCCCCGATAGCAATGACATTATACCTATACATGCTGTTGCCTTAAAGCGTTAAATCCAAAAGAGTTAAGTCAAAACAGCCTTTATTATTCACCAACTTTTTTGGATGAGAACCCAATATTATTAACCCGAAGGCAGAGATGCACCAAGATTACGTTGTGAAACAATGAGGATTGGCCAATAGAGCTATCTCACAGGTTGATATTGCTCTTTGGAGTTGCGCAAAGATAAACACCGATTTCAAGTACTACTATTTGGAGGCGATAGAACATGGTTGCGAAACACTGTCAAAAAAAACTAAAGTTCCGAAAGAGCAGTTTCAGTGCGAAGTACGGGTGCGTTGGAGTCGCGTTTGATGGCAATACGGTCTATATCAAGAACACGAAAGCAGAGGCCCCAATAGTTACATTTGCGTTAGCGGAATGGGAGGTCTTTATAAAAGGCGTAAAGGCTGGGGAATTCGACGACTTAAGGGGAAAGCTATGATTAGCGCCGTGTACGATACCATTGACCTTACGGCTCTGGCCATTTCCGGGATTTTTGTTGGATCGTATCTTGCTGTCCATCTTTCATTTGTTGTCCACATAATGAATCTGAAGGAGATAAAGACGCGGGCAATATACTGCATTGTCTCCGACGAACTTGCAGGAGATAAGGATTACGAACTCGTCGAGCTAATTGACTTTCTCTACAAGAAAAGCAAGGTTTTGGTCCTTCCGGCTGAGAGAAGGGATATACACACCAAAGTGGCAATTTGGTCTTTCCTCATCATCTCGGTTGTTACAATCTTCTATTCTCCATTGAAGGCACTTCCTTTCGTGCCGGATAACAAAAAGTATATTCTGTCTATCTATTTTATGTCGCTTGGAATAGCATGTTCCTTTTTATTATACCACTATTTATATCATAGGCACTACCACGCGCTCCAAAAGGAATATTATGAGCGAGCATCCAAGAGTACGCCCTCTCAGTTAAGCGTTGTGAGGACGCCGGACAAGCTTCACCGGGCCAGCAAGAAGTAATCTCCATATCATCCAGGAGATTCCTCTCTTGAAAACACTCTTCGAGAAAATTAAACACGCACGGTGCATTTTTTCCGTCTCCCCCTAATCTTCCTGCTTCTCTC
Source organism: Sedimentisphaerales bacterium (assembly GCA_035288065.1). Lineage (GTDB taxonomy): Bacteria > Planctomycetota > Phycisphaerae > Sedimentisphaerales > Anaerobacaceae > JAFGCD01. The sequence continues at coordinate 1,153 of DATEBC010000022.1, forward strand.
GTATTCGAGCCTCAAAGGGCTATCGTCGAGAAGATCGCTCCTTCGTCCGGCGAACAAATCCGCCCAGGCGGATTCCCATAACCCTCCTTTCTTTCTGTCCTCTCTGTGACCCTCTGTCCCTAAATAACGAGAATTCACTTGACACAAAACTTCAGATATGTTATAATACACACTTAACGAGCATCATGGGATCATGCCATAGAACCAGAGAGAATAGAACATGGCCGACGGAAGAATCAAACGACAGCATCAAATAGCCGGAAGGCCCATCAGACTCTCTCTGTCACTATGTTCCTTTGTACCTCAGTGCCCCCGCCAGAGGCCCTTATGGCTTTGTCCCTGTGGCCCAATTATGCAAAACGAACCCAATTCCCAAAACCACAAAATCGCCACAACGCCTTTTCTATCAAAGACTTACATCAATTATACGCTCCCGCCGAGCAGAAAAAACAAAGCCAAACAAAGCCAATTCAGCCATTCCCCAAATTGCCGCTCTTGCCCAAATTCCACACCCAGGTATCCAACATCGAGCATCAAGAATCCGGCATCGCCTGCCTACAGTACGACATCCGACATCCTAAATACGACATACGAAGGGTATCTACACGACAATTTCCTGCCTTTCTGTGTCGAAGCGGGCGGTTTTGCCTGCTCGGAGGGCGAGCATGCCCATCTGCATCGCCGTCTGCACCTTGAAGGCAAGGGCCATCGGGCTGAGCGTCTCGGTCTTGCCGGCTCGGCAGCAGTTGAGAAATTCCTTCCAATAGCCGACAAAGTCCTCGCCGTGCTCGATTGCAAACCGCTGGGCCTTCTTCGTGGTTCCCTCGGCGGGCAGGAAAACAATCTCATTGCCTTCGATAGTCAGCGTCCCTTCCCAGCCACGGATTACGGGGATTCGCCCGCCTGCGCCTCGGCTGCCGGCCCCCTGGTAGTCGTTGGCCTGCGTTCCGAGCACGGCTACGGTCAGCTTTTCGGGGAAATCGATCAGCGTGTTGTACGTATCCGGTATCTCACGCTCCTCGTAGCGGAACTTGCCGCCCGTCGCCACGACCACACTCGGCATACCCACGCCCAATATGGAAAGCACCGGCGTCAGAACGTGCGGGAACAGGTCGGTCGAAGGGCCGCCGGCGTAGTCCTCGTACATCCGCCACCGGAAGAACCGGCTCACATCGAAGGGCCGTTTCGGCATCTCGCCGAGAAACGCATCCCAGTTCAGGTCCGGCCCCGGCTTGGCGTTGGCGTCGTCTATCGGCATACCCCGCTCGCCCCAGTCGCCGACGCGGAAGTACCCGCACTCGGCGTGCACCGGGGCGCCGATCAAACCATCTGCGACCAGCTTCTTCATCTGTGCCCAGGCCTCGTCGTACATCCCCTGCGTGCCGAGCTGGAATGCCCGGTCGCTGTCGGCGACGGTCTTTGCCAGCCGCTTGGTCAGATCGAACTGCCGCCAGTGCGTTACGGGCTTTTCGCAATAGACATGCTTGCCCGCCTTGATTGCATCGATTGCCTGTTGGCCGTGGTGATGGTCCGGCGTCGCAATGCATACAACATCGACTTTAGGATCGGCCAGAAGGTCGCGATAATCCATATACATCTTCGCCGCCCCATAAGCCTTTGCGCGGTTCTCCATCCGCGGGCGATAGACGTCGCAGGCAGCCACTATCTCAATTGGCTCTTTGGCCTGCGTGATGAGCCAGTGGACCGCGTCGAAATGCGCGCCGCTTCGTCCGCCGCAGCCGATAAAGCCGATGCCCAGACGCTCATTAGCTGCGCCCACAGCTCGGCGGGGCGATATGACCGCAGCCGTTACCGCCGCCGCAGAGGCGGCGCCGTGAATAAACTGCCGACGCGTAATTTGGACCTTGCTTTTGGATTTTCTTTCATTATTCATTTGTCCGTCCCTCGATTTTCCATATTTTCAATTTTCGGTATTCCGGATCAATATAATGGCCGGTCAAGTTCTGCAATCTGCTTGTATTACTCTGTCAAAATTGATTTTGCGGGCTGTCATTGCGAGGATGCCGAAGAGCCTGGCACTTGGGGCCCGACGCGGCAATCTCAAACCTTGTCGAACGTAGGAGATTGCTTCGTCGTTCCACTCCTCGCAATGACATCTACAGTTCTAATATTGACGGACTACTATTCATTTTACCTGGTTGGAATTGGATGCTTGGTTTTCATCTCGCGGCAGGGCGGCTGTAGGCCAGACTTTCAGCACCTGGCTTCCATCTTCGGCAAGCTCAAAGGGGCCGGGGAAGGGATTGGCGGCATTTCTTTCCCTGCCGAAGTAATCAGTGTCGATGCGGTGCGGCGAGCCGTCGGGCTGTTCGTAGGGCAGATCCGGGATATTCGCCCGTCCGAGCAGATCAGTCGTCACGAGCCGGCGCGACTGCTTCTCGGCCCACGTCTTGTCGAGCGTGATATTAAGGCCGACGCCGTCCTTATCTTCGACCAGCTTAATCCCGGGATCGAGCTGCGGCTGGACGAGCGCATCCCCGCCAGGGGCCCGTGGGGCCTGCTCGTGCGTAGAGGGGCGGGCGCCCTTGAGAAACACGTTGCCGGCCATCTGCACGGGCAGCGCCGCCTTGTCATACGGAGCCAGGCCGTCGTAGCCGACAAAGATGTTGTTATAGAAACGATCATCTCCGCCCTCGATGTTCCGCAGGCCCGCGACCTCGGTGGAGTGGGCCTTGTGGAACGGGGTCTGGCGCCCCAATTCAGGATGACGCGCAATGCGACCTGCGAACAGGTTGTGCACGTATGCCCCGCCCTCCGACATATCGAGCAGGGCGGCAGGCGAGAGAAATAGATTATTATCCACCAGGAACGGCCCATGATCGACCTCAACGAAAAGGTCTCCGCTGCCGAGGTTATCGTGCAGCAGGTTTCGAGTTACTCGCGTGCCCTGGGCCATCCAGTCCAGCCAAATCCCAAGGCACGTATCGTAAATGTGGTTTTGGCTGATCACGGTGTCGATGGCGGCGTGAATCTTGATGCCTGCCATTTCAGCGCCTGTAAACAGTCGCCGAACGTGGATGTCGTGGATGACGTTGCCCGAGATGGTGCTGAAGGCCGCCCCCAAACTGCCGACGATTCCCGCCTGCTCGCAATGGGCGATGTGATTGTTCCGCACGATGTGATGGCCGATGTTTTCCCCGGACCAGCCGTTTTGCAGGGCGCGCTCGATCGTTTTGACGTAGCCCTCGGCGGAGTTCTGCGAGGTGTTGTCCCATTGGTCGCCATATTTGCCGAGGGTGATCCCCACACAGGTGGAGTAGCGTATATCGTTTTTCTCGATGATCCATCCCTTGCTCCAGTGGGCGCCGATCAGGCCGATCTGCTCAGCGGTGGGCGGCGCCCAGGGCGTGGCCGCGTGCATCATTGTAAAGCCGCGAACGGTGATGTAGTTGACGCCCGGCTTGTCCGGGTAAAAGACCGTCCGGCAGACGTTAATCTCGACCTCGGCCTCGTTGGGATTGACGCCCCTGAACTGCGCCCAGATCGTTGTGTTCGACGCGTCCACCTGAGCAAACCACAACGGGGCGTTGATCGAGTCCGATTTGCGCATCTTGAATACAAGGCACAGCGTCTTGACCCCGCTGACGGGTTTGATCTTCGCGTCGAATGAAGACCACGATTGCCAATCACCCGTGTTCGGGACCGAACAGGTGCCCAGAAGGTCCCCATTCGTAGCATCCAGGCGGATCTCGATGATCCCGCCGTCTGAGGCCGACGCGGCGCGAATCTCGACCTGCTCGGTCCGCCGGCCGAAGTTGACCTTGTCGTATCGAACCCAATCGCCATGCTCGATCCATCCGATACACTGGCCGCCCTCCGAGCAGGGCGCTGTTTGAATCCCTTGCTGGGCCGCAAAGCTGTTGGCCGCAATCCGCCCGGCGGCGTCTGCTTTCTTGCCCGGCCGCAACCAGGCCACATTCAGTAGATACTCTTCCCGGCCGGCAATTCCCGTGGGGGATGATTGGCCCACTGGTTTCAACACTTCCTCGAGCTTGGCCGCCTCGATGAGCCAGTGGCCGTTCAGATAGACCGCGCCAGTGTGATGGTCCCGTCCCTTGGGATTGAACCAGTCGCCGCTAATCAGGTCGCTATAGGGGTTGAAGTCTGCGAAAAAGCTGTTGGGGATGCTGACTTTCCAGGTGTCGTTTTGCACCTTCTGCCAATCCTTGATGACTTCAGAGCCTTTGATGACGACCTTTTCGCCGGGCGCAGCCTGATAGACGATGCGCTTCCGGTCGGAGTCGCCGCCGCGCGGCGGGTTGATCCGTTCGCGATAGACGCCCTCATGCACAGTGATCACGTCGCCGGGCTGGGCCAGCCGCGCCGCCGCCGAAATGGTCCGCAGCGGCTTCGCCGCGGCGCCCTCGTGCAGGTCGTCGCCGCTTATGGAAACATGATACTCTCGGGCCGAAACCACCGATACGGCCACGGTCAACACAACGATAATCATATTCTTCTTCATTGGTTTACCCCGTTAAACTCGGATTTCCTATATACGTTGACAAACCGTTAACGTACTCTTTTAACCGTAAGCGCAAATCATCCAATTCAAGCTGAGCCGATACAGCTCTCTTTGTCAGCTTGAACCGGCCATCCGGCGTTGGGACCAGATTTGATTCATTCTCCCTGAACCACGAGCGGAAGCGATAGAGATGGCGGCTTTCTTCAAGAACCGTCTCGGCAAGCTCCGGGGATTCGCAAAGCTCTCGGATACAGCTCTGCCGTAGTCCGTCGGCTTCGGGCAGGCCGGCAGCCCGCCGCAGACATTCATTTCGGCCCGCTGCGGCGAGTGCGCGAATCATCTTCAATTGGTTTTTTAGGGTGGCTTTCTCCCAGTGAAGAAGGGCGCACTCCAAAAGATCAGGCTCCGGCAGGATTTCCCCATCCCCCGAGAACCACGCATACGCCGCCTCGACCTGCTCTTGGGGATGGAAGACGAACCAGCGCGTGCGGTGGTTCTCCCGGATCCCCGGATCATTCCCGTTGACGCGGACCTTGGCCCGGTACTCCCAGCCGAGGGTATCGTCCTCTCCGCCCGCCTGGCAGCACCAGACCATAGCATCGACGTAAACACGACCGAAGTGGCTCCTCTTTCCGCGAATAGGATTGGCGTCACGGGAGCAGTCTGCGGGAAACCAGCCGTAGCCGGATAGAAAGACCTCGGTCCACCGATGAAAGACCGCATCCGTTGCCGGCAGGGCGTCAGATCCGCTGATGGTGCCCCCGACGCACCGCGTCGGCAGGCCGGAGAGCCGACATAATCCGGACAGCACATAG
>DATEBC010000023.1:0-2753 GCA_035288065.1 Sedimentisphaerales bacterium
CGCCGCCGAAGAGGGAGGAACCAGGCTCTACATATCCGGCAACTGGGGACCTCGCTGCCCTGAGGGCTGCGCCAACGACTGGACCGGACACGGCGTCAACACCTGGGACTATTACGAACTCAATAAGGATGGAAGCACTCATCTGGTGGACCAGGCGCAGTACGACGCCGGCAAGCCCTTCCCGGCGCCCCCGGTTGCCTTGGATCCTGTATCTCAACTTTCGGACAAAGTGCTGACCACCGTCGGGGCGTACAAGCCTTCCCGCGATGCGCTCGATCATCGCATCGTCAAGAGCGTGCGCGACAAGACCGGCACCTACCGCGTCAACACCGGCGGCCCATGGCCTGATCTTGCCGCCGGTGCGCCGGCGCCTCCCGCCGATTCCGACCACGACGGCATTCCCGATGCATGGGAAAAGGCGCACGGCCTTGATCCCAATAACGCCGACGACGGCGCTGCCCCGGCGGCTAACGGATACACCAACGTCGAGAACTATCTCAATGAACTCGCCGGCGACATCATTCCAGTGGAGCCGTGAAACTCCGAACAGTCATGTAAATTGTGCAACTAAATGCGTATGTAGATGGTCAAACCTGCTTTAATGTGCAATAAACACCTGCTCGGTGAACACGTTGAGCGCCACATGCTCGCGGCCAACCTGCTGCGCAAATGCTTGCTTAACGATTGACAGAAGGCAGTTAATAGTCAATAATCACTTGTCAATTGAGCCGCCGATGTAGCTCAACGGTAGAGCACGGCTTTCGTAAAGCCGGGGTTGAGGGTTCAAGTCCCTCCATCGGCTTTCTGTCCGTTCGATGATTGAAATTCCCCGTTCGCAACAGTAAAATGCCCTTTATGAACAAGAGTGATACATCGCCTGATGCCCGGCGGGTACAGACCGACCTTTATCGGCGGATGAATCCTGCCAGGAAATTTGAGCTTATATGCCGGGCCTATGAGTTCGGGCGGGACCTTGCGATGGCCGGAATAAGGCTGCGCCATCCCGACGCCACCGATGCCGAAGTCCGCGTTATTTGGGCCAGGCAACATCTGGGCGGCGAGCTTTACGAGCAGGCCTACGGGAGCAAAGATAATGAGCGACGACGAACAAGTGTCAGTGATTAAGAAGCTCACCGATGTGCTCGATGAGTTGAAGATCATGTACGCCATCGGTGGCTCGATTGCGAGCTCCCTCTACGGCACTGTGCGATTTACGCAGGACGCGGACATCACGGTTAAGGCATTTCGCGGCGTTGCTGAGACCTTGTTGTATGAGCGGCTCAAAGACGAGTTTTATCTCAGCAGGGAGGCTATGGCCCAGGCGTTGGATTCAGCCGGCAGTTTCAATGCCGTTCACCTTGAAACCAGTTTCAAGATTGACGTGTTCATCCAGGGGCCGAGCGAATTCGAGCAGCAATTGCTGACGCGGACCAAGCGAGTCAGACTGAGCAATTCGGAGGAAAAAAGCTTCTGCGTGGTATCGCCCGAGGATATCGTGCTGCTGAAACTGGGGTGGTATGCCCGGAGCGTCTGCGTGTCGGATCGGCAGTGGGACGACATTCTGGGGGTGTTGCGCGTGCAGTCTGAATCCCTGGATCTTCGGTACATCAAGAGGTGGTCGAGAGAGCTCGGAGTGGACCAGCTTCTCGAACGGGCGATCTGTGAATCGCAGGGGGAGTAGTCACTATGCTTCTAAAAGAAAAGCGTGATTTGCTTCGAGATATACTACAGGGGCTTGACAGGGTAGTTGTGGCGTATTCCGGCGGGGTGGATAGCACGTTTCTGCTCAAGTCGGCGGTCGATACGTTGGGGGCGGAGAGTGTCTTGGCCTGTATAAGCGTGGGGCCGACCGAGCCGGGCGGACAGTTTGAAAGGGCGGCGGAATTCGCCCGGAGTATCGGGGTCGAGCTGCGGACCGTCGAGGCCGACGAGCTGGCCGATGCGAAATTCACGGCCAACAAGGCCGACCGCTGCTTCCACTGCAAATCGCACCTCTGCAAGACGTTACTTGATATTGCCAGGGAGAAAGGCTCTAACCACGTTGTCTTCGGCGCTAATTACGATGACCTCGACGATTTTCGGCCGGGAAATCGGGCGATGAAGGTTTTCGGCATCCGCTCGCCCCTCGCCGAGGCTAAGCTCACCAAGGCCGACATCCGCGAATTGAGCAGAGAAATGAACCTGCCTACCGCCGATCAGCCCGCATCGCCGTGCTTAGCTTCGAGAATCGCTTATGGTCTCGAAGTCACCGAACACCGGCTCAAGCAAATCGACCAGGCGGAGACATTCCTGCGGACGCTTGGCCTGGTTGAATTTCGCGTTCGCCATCACGATGCCATCGCACGGATAGAGGTTCGTCCCAAAGACATCGAGAAGGTCACGACCGAACCGTTCCGCTCGCAGATAGTTGAAAAGCTAAAATTCCTCGGCTTCAAATATATTACGATTGACCTTCAGGGCTTCCGCTCCGGGGCACTGAACGAGGTCTTATCGGAAGGAGAAAAGACCCCCGACCACAAAGGTTGGTAAAATAAAATCCCCCCACCGCAGGGGTTGGTAAAATAAAAGCCCCCCCGACCACAGGGGTGGGTAGAAGAAAGCCCCCCGGCCACACAGGCTGTGTCGCAATTGGGGCGTTGAAGGTTATTGTGTATCCAGGCCGATATGTGATAATAACAAGGAGCGAGTGAAAGGGATTTTTTATGGCGTATCGGTATGGAAATCGCAGGCAAGCGATGCTTTTCCCACAAAGC
>DATEBC010000024.1:0-6402 GCA_035288065.1 Sedimentisphaerales bacterium
TTGCCGCACCCGCCCACGCCAACGCAAACCGCCAACGCAAGCAGCACAACCATCCTGCGCACCAATACGCTCTTGCCATACCCGTTTCGCTGATCCATTTCAAACCCCTTTACTTTCCAAACGTGATGAATACAACTGCAAACCAAGCGCCTGCCAATTACATCGGCAGCAATAGTCCGGTAACTTTACAATTTATAGGACCGAGTCCGCGCCCGCCTGACACCGCAACGCCGATCTCCATCTTCAAAAGTCCGGCAAACCACCGTAGAGACCGGCGTAGCCCTTGAAAACCTTGACGATCATCACCGCGGCGATAACGGCGTAAACAACCCGCGGGAACCAAAAAGCGAACTGGTTGAACCAGAACTCGGCCGCCTCGCCGTTCTTCTCGGCCAGGCGTTTGCTAATCTCGTCGAGCCGCCCGGTCTCTTCGCCGACCCGCCAGGGTTCAACGAATTCCGGCGGCAGTCGCGGGGACAATCCGTCGGAGAACGGGTTGCCCGCTTTGACGCTTGCCGTGCAAGCCCTGAACAAGTCCGCCGCCGCCATGTTGCCCGCACCGTTGGCCGCCATCTCAGAGCATTCGGTGATAGGCATACCCGCTTTGCTCGTTATATGAAATATCCAGCAATACCGGCTAATCGCAAGCTTATAGAGAGCCCGCCCCAAGAAAAACGGAACGTGCAGCAAGACGCTATCGAATGTTCGCCGAGCGATGCCCGTTTGGGGCGTAAGATGCATCACGCCGATTATCGCCGCTCCAAGCATGTACGGTATCGCCAGCGTAAGCAGAACCGAGCGAAAATAGGCCTCAAAGTCCCAACCGCCCAGAGCCAGGGCAGGCACGGGAAATAGGACGGCCGCAAGGTGAATCATAAGAATAGGCAGTGCCAGACCGCTGAGAGTGAGGTTTCTGATTCGTCTTGAGAATTCATACCACTTTCCCAAAAGTCCGAGGGCCTCAGCCAGATTGCCCGATTCCTCAGCCGCATGAATTATCATTACGTCCAGCCGGGCAAACACCTTAGGATGCGAGCTCATAGCGTCGCTCAAAGGTATGCCCTTCTCGACACTGCCGGTCACCTGCAGAAAGACCTGCTGCAAACGCCCCCGCAACCCTGCTGAAACCGTCCGCAGAGAACGAATCAGAGGCACACCTGCAGCAAGCAAGGTGGAGAGATCGTCATAAACCGTAGCAAGCCCCTTAGCCACCGGCGGCCCCTCGATTTGCTCTTCGACCGACAACGTGTCCCGACAAGCCGAAACTTACGTGTTCCGCTCTAAGAACTAACCGAATCGCCTCCAGTCCGCAAGAGATATTTACCCATTACCGGAAACTCGACAATTCTCTTGACATTTCGCTTTTGATGACATATAGTAGGTTTGTACTGAAGGCGAATATCGCAGATGCACGTTACTGCGTTGTGATATAAGGAGAAAAGAAAATGCGAAAGAACTCGCTTTTAATCCCCATGGCTATCGTGGCAGTCCTCGCAGCCTCGTCCCTGTCCGCGGAGGTATTATACCACGTTACCGACCTCGGCACGCTTGGACTCTTACAAAGCGCCGCTTATTCAATAAACAATGCCGGGCAGATTGTTGGAGAGTCCTGGACTCCTGTTCCTTACTCCTTTGGAGACCACCCGACGGTCTTCGACCCATCCGGTGACGGCAACAACATTGACCTTACCCCCGACCAACACTGTTGCGGACGCGCCAATTCGATCAATGCCGTCGGCGAAATCGTAGGATGGGTCGGCGACATGCATTGCGAGGAACAGCGTGCGACTCTGCTTGATCCTACAGGCGACGGCAACAACATCGACTTAGGCACTCCGGACGGGTGGACCAGTTATGCCTTGTCAATCAACGACGCCGGCCAAATCGTGGGATGGAGTTCTTTCTTTGACCCCCGTCCTCCCTTTAATTCATTGACATACGCCACAGTTTTTGATTCCACAGGTGACGGCAACAACGTTGACTTGGGCACGCTGGGCGGGAAATGGAGCAAGGCCTATTCGATCAACAATAGAGAACAGATCGTGGGGGCGGCGACTACCGCCTTAGGCAAGCAGCGTGCAACCCTCTTCGACTCAACCGGTGACCGGAGCAATGTCGATCTTGGCACACTGCCTGCCGGGGGCGAGAGCCTTGCTGCATGTATCAACGATCTGGGACAGATTGCAGGCCAAGCTGATGACTCCTCCGGTCGGCAGCGAGCTACCCTTTTTGACCCGAATGGTACGGGCAACAACATTGACCTCGGAACGCTGCCCGACGGGGGCGATAGTTGGGCTACCTCAATGAATAACGCAGGACAGGTTGTCGGAGGGGCAGTGGATGGCTCCGGTCGTTGGTGTGCGATGCTTTTTGATCCTACCGGCGGGGGCGAAAACGTCAATCTTAACGATGTTATTCCGGCGGTTCCCGCCTGGCATCTGGAGGATGCACTGTGCATCAACGACAGCGGCTGGATTGTCGGATTCGGGAAAAACGCTGATGACGACCGCCACGCATTCCTGCTCACGCCGGTATCCCCCTACGATGCAACGCTTACGTTGAATGTCGAGCCGAACGACGTTGGGATAAACAGTACCGTTCCTGCGCCGGGCGAGCACAAGTATTTGATCGGCCGCGCAGTCGATCTGGCCGCTCAGCTATTTGAGGCTTGTCCCGCCGTCTATCATTTTGATCATTGGCAAGGCGACGTTATCGACCCGAATTCATCGCTGACAACCGTGATCATGGACGAGGACAAGGTCGTCACCGCAGTATTCGTCGCCCGCGAACCGGTATGTGGGGATGAGTGCCATCTCATTCTCCTGGGGGACCTCAACGGCGATTGCTACATCAACTTCACCGATTTCGTCTTGTACAGTAATATGTGGATGTCCTGTACGCACCCCGACTGCGATTGATATTTAGCCGCAATGCCCTTTTCCCCACAGATTACATCTCGGGTGGCGAGCAAAAAGGCTTGAGCGGCCGGTCAGCCCCCGGTAAAATCCTCTTTACGTAGCAATGCCAGGGTTTTGTTAGAGGCAGGAATAATGAATGTACTATTGATTGGCAGTGGCGGACGCGAGCACGCACTTGCATGGAAGCTGGCGCAGTCGAAGAATCTGGACAAGCTCTACATCGCCCCCGGCAATCCCGGGACCGCCCAGTGCGGTGAGAATATCCCAATCGACGGCGGCGATATCGAAAAGCTGCTCGAATTCGCAAAGCAGAACAAAGTTGGCCTCGTAGTCGTAGGCCCGGAGGACCCGCTGGCCGGCGGCGTCGTTGACGCATTCGAGGCCGCAGGCATAAAAGCGTTCGGTCCGAGCGCCGAGGCCGCAAAGCTCGAGGCCGATAAGTCCTTCGCAAAGCAGTTCATGAGAGCCTGCTCGATTTCAACCGCCGAGGCAAGGATCTTCGACAGATTTGCCGACGCAAAGGCATATATCGCCAGCCGGGATGAGGCGGTCGTCGTAAAGGCCGCCGGACTGGCAAAGGGCAAAGGCGTTTATGTCTGTGACGAGCCGTCCGACGCGATACTCGCCGCCGAGAAGATAATGTGCGACAGAATATTCGGAGACGCCGGCAGCAAAATCGTCGTCGAAGATAAGCTCCTCGGAGAAGAGGCGTCAATACTCGCCTTCGTGGATGGGCGAAACATCTACCTTATGGAGTCATCCCAGGACCATAAGCCCGTCGGAGACGGCGACACCGGACCCAACACCGGCGGAATGGGGGCATACAGCCCGGCGCCGGTTGTCACCGAAAAAGTAATAGATCAGATCACGCGAGAGGTCCTCGTGCCAATCGTTGACGGGATGAATCGCAACGACACCCCTTACAAAGGCGTCCTCTACGCAGGCATCATGATTACGGGGGGCGGGCCGCGAGTCCTCGAATTCAACGTCCGGTTCGGAGACCCCGAGACCCAGCCGATACTAATGCGGCTGAAAAGCGACCTCGTAGAGGTCTGCCTGGCCGTCTGCGAAGGGACCCTCGACAACCTCACTCTCGTATGGGACCCGCGGCCGGCAGTCTGCGTCGTAATGGCGGCGGGGGGCTATCCGGGCGATTACGAAAAGGGCAAAGTAATAACCGGAATCCAGGACGCCGAGCAAATCGAAGACGTTAAGGTATTTCACGCCGGCACAAAACGCAGCGGCGAGGATATCGTCACCAATGGAGGCAGGGTGCTCGGCGTTACCGCAATGGGCGAAACAATCGCGGGCGCCAAAAGAGCCGCCTACAAAGCCGTCGATAAGATCAAATTCGACGGCGCCTACTATCGCCGAGACATCGCCGACAAAGCGATGAAAAAATGTAAAGCATAATAAATGCCAACAGATCCGAATATGCCGCTCTGGGCCAGAATCTTCAGGCGAGTCGTTCGCTGGCTCGTGGCCCTTGCAGCTGCGGCAATCCTGCTGTGGCTCGGCTTCATATTCGGCGGAAAGATGCTCTGCCGCATTGCAATTAGTCAAATTGCAAAACTCACCAACACCAGGATAGAGACGGCCTCCGTCGATTTTCATTCAAACGGCTCAGTTGTCATCAATGACCTCCTCATAAAACCCGACGACAGGGAATTTCCCGACCAGACAATTCTGAAGGCAAAAAAGGTCCGGGCGGAATACGATCTCGCAAGCCTCTTAACACTCCGCCCCCAGCTACAGCGAATAGACGTCAATGATTTTGTCTTCAGCGCACGCTACGACTTGGGCGCCCGGCGCTGGAACCTCTCCGCACTCAAACTATATGTCCCCAAAGGCTCGTCGGAGAAGATGCCTCTAATAACGCTCGGGAGCGGAATCCTGCAATACAGCAGAATATCCGGCTTAGAAACCAAAATCGTCGCTTCAATTCCGCTTTCCGCCAGGTTGGGATTCGACACACAAACACGCAAAGGTTACAGCTTCGATTTCCAGACCGGCACACAGGCCGTCGGTTCCGGAGAGAGCCATTTGACCGGCTTCTGGAGGCCGGGATACCTCGAACTTGCCGGTGGAATCGCATCCGCCGACAAATCTGCATTCGAGATGGAATGGATGATAGACAGTATGGGCGCCGTGCTCGAATACGACCACAACGACGTCTTCACTTTGGATATGCGCATATTCGACTTACACTCGGACCAAAGCCTCGATCTTGACAAGGTCGCTCAAATGGGGCCCGCCTTCCTCGAAACATCTACCCCATTCGCCGCGCTGAGAGGGTTCTTCAGCCGCTACAACCCCAGAGGAAATATCGACTTGCACATTGGGGCCTCAGGGAATCTGAAGCAATTAGACAAGTCAACCTTGAGCGGGAGCGTAAACTGCAAGCGCGTCACGTTTTGCCAGGACAAATTCCCCTATACTGTCGAACAACTACAAGGAAAGATAGACTTCAGTAAAGACAGCGTAACGCTGAGCAAGCTCTCCGGCGTCCACGACGACGTAAAACTCACAATAGACGGTTGGACACACGGCTTCTCGCCGAATTGGGAGTATGATTTCCACATCACCAGCGACAATATGAAATTGGATGATGATCTCTACAAGGCGTTAAGTCCGACCCAAAAGAAGACGTGGACGCTCTTCTCGCCTTCGGGAACCGCCTCGATAGACTACCGTTTGAGGCGAAGCTCGCCGCAGAGCCGAACAAGACAGCTCACTGTCGATCTAATCGGCGTCGATGCACTCTATCGCTCCTTCCCTTATCCACTTGAAGACCTTAAAGGGAGAATCTTCTTCGATCAGAACGACGTAATAATCTCAGACATAGTCTCTCAGACCGACGGACGGAGAATCGCCCTGGACGGCAAGGTGGCCGGACAAGGAACCGAAAAGCTCGGTTATGATATGTCGATCAACGCGAACAATATCCCCCTCGACCAGACGCTTAGAGCCGCCTTGGCCCCAAGACAAAGGGATTTGTACGACCAATTCAAACCAGCCGGCCTGGCCGATGGGACCATAAAACTCTCGAAGTCGCCGCAGCCCGAATTGACGCCGACTTTCACCGCCGATCTCTCGTTTAAGCAGGCGTCTTTGACCTCCGATCGGTTGCCCCTGGCCGTGAGCGACGTCACCGCCGCCGCCATTTTTGAACCCGACCTGATTGATATAAAGAGCTTCGCCGGACGATATGGCGATACCCCTGTTTCTCTAAAAGGCCAAATTTGGCCCGGATACGAGAACCAGCCTTCACGCTACAGCCTCGCGCTCGAGTTCAATGATACTATCCTGAACGACGACCTTTTTGAGCTTCTGCCCGAATCGGCGGCAAAAATTGTCGCCGATTTTCGACCGGAGGGGAAAATAGACCTCACCGCCGAGATGAGCAAGCTCGAGCCAAATGATTCGGCCGACTATCGGTTCGTAATTAACTGCCTCGAACAGTGTCGAGATCCCTGCGTTCTCA
>DATEBC010000025.1:0-4747 GCA_035288065.1 Sedimentisphaerales bacterium
CGCAGCCAACGGCGGCGTCCTCAACCTCCAATACGACCGGTTCCGCGAAGCCGCCGCCATAACGCTCTTTCCCGTCACTCCGATCCCGGGCGCCCCGTCGGATCGCCTCGGCGAGGTCGCCCAGCTCACCAGACTGCTAAATTCAGGTGATGTTTCCAAGAGAATCTCCGCCGCCCAAATGCTCGGCGTGCTGCGCGAGCGGTCTTCAATCGGCGCATTGACCGGGGCTCTGAAGGATTCAGCAGCCCAGGTCCGAAGAAATGCCGCCTTTGCCCTGTCGGCCTGCGGCGACCGATCGGCCGTCAAGCCCTTGCTTGATGCCCTCGACGATAAGGATGTTTTCGTAGCCCAAGCCGCCAATATTGCCATCGAGAACCTCACCGCTCACTCGGCCGGTTTTGATCCATTTGTAGAGCCTTCTACGTCTAAGCTCTGGCGAGACTATTTCGCCCAAAATAACTGGGCCGCCATCGAATCGAGCTTAGTCAAGGCCCTTTCGTCAGACGATCCAATCGCACAATTCAACGCCGCCCAGGCCATCGGCCACGTCGGCTCGCAGGACTCCGCCGCCGTCCTGAGGGATTTCATCGCCAGGAATCCAGAAGCCCCGCTCCGCACAATCATCGCCGCGATTCGCTCGCTCGGCTATCTGCGCGATACGCAGGCCATCCTGATGCTGACAAAACTCCTCCACGAAAATATGACCAAAGACCCCGGCGCATCGCCCGACCTTCACGAGCTCGGCTGGCTTCAAAAGCCGGTCTATCTAACCGCCACCGCCGTCGAGGCCCTCGGCAGAATCGGTACCCCCGAAGCAATCGAGCCTCTCGTGCAGTGCGCGCCCGGGCTCCTCGACTTCTGGCAATACACCTTCTGGTGCGGCGACCATTCCTGGCTGATGGGCTGCCACTCTTCGCCCATCCACTACCGTATCCTCGAAGCCCTCGACAGAGTTCAAGCTGCAGATATAGACGCAATCGTCCCCACGATGCTCAAGTCCATTCCTATCGACACCGACCGGGCCTTGCTTCACGAAACAGACAGCTACGAGAACCTGACTGCACGAGTCATCGCCAAGAGTAATCTCTCGCGTGAGATACTCGATACTTGTCTCGCCGTTCTCGGCGATCCGAAGGCAAAGGCCGTGGATAATCTCAAGGACGCCGTCACCGCGTCGCCGCCGGCCATCTCTGTCCTGCCCCATGATCCCAACTCCCGCGCCGCGCAGATTGCATCGGTCGTCTGCCTCGATGCCAAATACGCAGCCCGCTTTAGGAAAGTCTTCAACCTCTGGAGGGCCTTGCCGCCCTCTCGGCCGCGTTCCTGGGTCTGCTTCTACATGGCCAGACTGCTCGGCAGGCTCGGCGACCCAGAGAGCATCGATTCTCTTCTCGCCGCACTGGAGAACGATGCCACCGAAGCCTCCTTCGGCTATGAAGACCCGCCCAACGTCTTTGTCTATAAGGCGATGACGCCCTTCTATCGCGCCGCTGCTGCCGACGCACTCGGACGCATCGACAGCCCCCGTGCCGTTGAGACGCTGATTAAGACTCTCACCGACTTCGACAACGCCGTTTGTGTCCGAAACGCCGCCGCCGAGGCCCTGCTGCGCCTGAGCAAGTACGCCTCCGCAGACCGCCTCGCAGCCATCGCAGAGACCTACCCCGAAGTCAGCACACAGCGAATCATGGGGGAGGCCCGACGCCGGGCCCGGCTACACGCAGACGCATCATCCCAATAGCCGACTCCGCGCAAGACCGCAGAAGGCTATTTTTCCCAAATTGTCACCGGCCGTCTGAGAGCGGAACTCCGTCGGGCATGCCGTACCTGCCGAGATTCCCGCACGGCGAGCCAGACCGCAGACTGAAATCGCCTTTGTCCACATCGACAAACAACGGATCCGCCTCGATGGAATCGGCGTCATATCCATACTCGCTTTGCCACTCTCGCAGCGAGTATGTATTTCCCTTTCGGTATTCGTCCTTGTAGTTGAATCCCGCCGCGATGTTGAATTGAACGGACTGGCGCCGATTGAAATAGCAGTTACTCTCAAATTTCAACTGCCTGGCTGTAATCTCATACACCTCATCCGTCATATAAGTCCCGACAGTTACTATCCCCCGCTCGTTTGAATAGGCCTCAACCTCATCGATGACGATGTTGTTCCTGAATACAATATCCTTCGGATCGTCGGGGAATTTCTCGTTCCTCCATCCGATTGTCGGATTCATTTGAAAGCCCGTGCTGTTGTAGATGGTATTGTATTCGAAGACCTGGTTGACCTGATGAGTCACTCCGCCGAAGTCCCTGCTGCTTATCCCTGCCCCGCCGACGATAAGATTGTGGTGAAAGTGCGTATTAGCCGTGCCCGACCCGAACGCAAAGAACTTGCAGTTCCTGAAGACATTTCTATACACGCTGAATCGCGCCTCCGGCACTCGCGAGGCGTGCTTGTATTTGATCCCGCCTCCGGAAAGCTTGTCCGTTAGCGGCAGCGATTGATAAACCTCGCAGTCGGCAATGGTAATATCGCCCCCCTGCATCCCCCCGAATATGACTACGTTGGCGCTGTTCTCGGTGGTCTGGCCGGCCGTATCGGCACAAATCCTGTCGTAATTGTCGTTGAAGATGCAATTATGAACCATTACATCCCGGCAATCGGTTATGTACAGCCCGGCGATATTGTTGTTATCGACCCCGTCCGTATCGTGGATATGAACGTTGCGCAGCCGAACCTTCTTCGACTCATCGAGGCTGACCCCGCGCCCGTAGGCGTTGGCCACTTCAATGCCCTCGACCTCCCAGTTGCTCGACTGAAAGATCGAAAGCCCTATGCCCTCGCCGCGAGGGTCGATAACAGCCTTTTGTCCCGGCAACGCCTTGATTCTAAAGGGCCTGCCGGTATCGCTGCGCATGCCCCTAAAATACGCAACAAACGACCCGCCGCCCGTCGGCCCTTTCTGCCACTCCCCGGGATGAAATGTCTCGCTATAGACGCCGCCGGCAAGATAGATGCAGTCGCCGCCCTTCAATTCCACCCATCCGCCCGGCCTGTACCCCGGCTCGTAGTAACTAATAACGTTGCGAAAAGACCTCCACGGAGCGGCTTTGCCTCCATCGCCGTCATCCCTGCCGTTCACCGGATCAATATAGTAATCCTTTCCCCAGGCGCACGCCGCAATCAACAGCAGTCCCGCCGTGCAAGCAATAAACCGCATCCCGCCACTAAGCCCAGGTGCGCCCCAAACAAATCGTCGCTGTCTCATAGCCAACTCCTTTTGAAACCTGCACTATACCACAATCCCGCCTGCTCACGCAACTGCTATGGCCTGCGGCAATTATTGACCAACCTGCCAAAATGGGCTGGAACACCCTCAGCAATTCGGGTATTATAGCGTGGTTCAAACAGAGTAGATGCGCATTGTCATTGCCAGGAGCGAAGCGACGTGGCAATCTACGGCGATTGAACGATGGAGATTGCTTCGCTTCGCTCGCAATAACAGCCGTCAGTTGAGCTGTGATAAGAAGCTATTGGTATGCGTTACGGCAAATCGGTTCTGTTTGCAGAAAGGTGCTAAGCAATGGGTTTCCCCGAGCACAGGATGCGTCGGCTTCGCAGCAGCGATGCTATGCGGAGGCTGGTCCGCCGGAGCAGGTTGAGTGTCGATGATTTGGTCCATCCGCTGTTCGCCTGTCGAGGCGAAAGGCTCAAAGAGCCGATTAAGTCGATGGACGGATGTTTCCACCTCTCGCCGGACCTGATCGCCGCCGAGGCCGCCGAGGTCGCCTCTATGGGCATACCTGCCGTCCTGCTCTTCGGCCTGCCCGAGAAAAAGGATGAGTCCGGCTCAGAGGCCTGGGCCGAAAATGGAGCCGTGCAGCAGTCCGTCAAAAGAATCAAAGACGCCGTCCCTCATTTGCTCGTAATCACCGATGTCTGCCTCTGTGCATATACGACCACGGGCCACTGCGGCGTTGTCAAAAATGGCCGGATAGACAATGACGCGACCTGCGAACTATTGGCCAAGACCGCCCTCTCACACGCCCAGGCAGGCGCAGACATCATCGCGCCTTCGGATATGATGGATGGACGCGTCGGCTATATCCGCCAGTGCCTCGAGCAGAACGGCTTCCACGATACCGCTATTATGTCTTACGCGGCTAAGTACGCATCGGCCTTCTACGGACCATTCCGCGACGCCGTTCATTCGGCGCCGCAGTTCGGAGACCGCAAGACATATCAGATGGACCCGGCAAGCTCCGACCAGGCAATGCAGGAAATCGCCCTCGATATCGAAGAGGGTGCCGATATCGTAATGGTAAAGCCCGCCCTGTGCTTCCTGGATGTCATACAACGCGCAAGGGCGCGCTTCGACTGTCCCATAGCGGCCTATTTCGTCAGCGGCGAATACATGATGATCAATGCCGCGGTAAAGGCCGGTCTCTTGGAGCGGGATACGGCAATGATGGAGGCATTGACCTGTATCAAACGCGCCGGAGCCGACATCATCATAACCTACGCCGCCAAGACCGCAGCAAGGCTGCTCGGGCGCTCGTAATTGCATTTATCTGTACCACGGCGCCTGCCGGAGCCAGTTGCCGGTTAGTACTACAACGCTACTTGAGTTTTGCTGGCTACCAGCAGGACGGGCCTGAGAGCGAGCGTGCCCGGCTTCTTGTCTGCTGTTAGCCCAAAAGCGATAAACGCATTTCCGGGCAGATGGAGCGTGTTATTGCAGCGTAAGTA
>DATEBC010000026.1:0-4202 GCA_035288065.1 Sedimentisphaerales bacterium
CCGCCCCAACGAATTCTACAAGCTCAACTACGATGACAAAGCATGGAAGACCATCCCCGTCCCAAGCAACTGGCAAATGCACGGCTACGGAATCCCGCTCTACGTTAATATCACTTACCCATTCAAGAAGGACCCGCCCCGCGTTATGGGCGAGCCGCCGAGGAACTTCACCAGTTACGAATGGCGAAACCAGGTCGGCTCATATCGAACAACCTTCGACATCGCCAAGAACTGGAAAGGCCGCCAAGTCTTCATCGAATTCGCCGGCGTTGATTCGGCCTTCTATCTCTGGATCAACGGCGAAAAGCTCGGCTACAGCCAGGACTCCCGCACGCCCGCAGTTTTCAATATCACCGAACACGTCAAGCAAGGCAAGAACATCCTCGCCGCCGAGGTCTATCAATACTGCGACGGAAGCTACCTCGAAGACCAGGACTACTGGCGGCTGAGCGGTATCTTCCGCGATGTCCGCCTGTTCTCCACCGCTGACCTCCACATCCGCGACTTCTTCGTCAAGACGGAGCTCGACGACCAATACCGTAACGCCTCAATCTCAATCGAAACCGAGATCATCAATTACAGTGGCACTGGCGCTGAAATAGGCCTGACCGTTCAGCTATTTGATGCCGGCAATAACCAGGTCGCATCCGTCACCACCGATTCGATCTCTGTCGGTCCCAAGCAGACAAGCGACATTATCCCAACCATCGCGCTAGAAAACCCGGCCAAATGGACCGCTGAAACACCGAACCTCTACAAGCTCGTCCTCACCCTAACCGACTCAGCCGGCAAAACAATCGAAACCGTCAGCCACAACGTGGGCTTCCGCAAAGTAGAAATCAAAAACGCCCGGCTCCTCGTCAACGGCCGGCCCATATACATCAAGGGCGTAAACCGTCACGAGAACGATCCCGCAACCGGCCACGCCATCTCACTCGAATCAATGGTCCGCGACATCACCCTGATGAAGCAATTCAATATTAACACAGTCCGCACGAGCCACTACCCCAACGACCCTCGATGGTACGACCTCTGCGACCGCTTCGGTCTCTACGTCATCGACGAAGCCAACATTGAATCCCACGGCATGGGCTACGGCGGCGAATCCCTCGCCAAGAATCCCGAATGGAAGGACGCCCACCTTGACCGCGTCCGAAGAATGGTCGAACGCGACAAGAACCACCCCTCAATAATCATCTGGTCAATGGGCAACGAAGCAGGCAACGGAGTCAACTTCGAGGCCTGCTACGATTTCATTAAGAAACGAGACCCTTCCCGCCCGGTTCACTACGAACAAGCCGGAACAGGCCGCAATACCGATGTCGTCTGCTGGATGTACCCGACTATAGAGACCATTGTCCGATATGCAAAAGAGAATCCATCCCGCCCACTGATTATGTGCGAATATGCACACGCGATGGGCAACAGTGTCGGCAACCTCCAGGACTACTGGGACGCAATCGAAGAATATCCGGCCCTCCAGGGCGGCTCAATCTGGGACTGGGTCGATCAGGGCCTCTACAAAGATGTCCCCACAGGCAGCATCCCCAAGGTGGCGGACGGCCCCCGGAATGTTGAAGGTCTCGTAGTCGCGGGTAAAATTGACGATGAGGGCCTCACCGGCGCCGTCGCACTCAAAGAGGCCAAGAGCCTCGACCTGACCGGTCCTTTGACCCTCGAGGCAGAAGTCAAGGGAGACCGCTCACCGGGCGAGTACAGCCCCCTGATCTCCAAGGGCGATCACCAATACCTCATCCGCCTCGACAGCGGCGGCATCGCGTTTGTCCTCCACAAGGACAAGTGGGTCTCCGCCCGCACAAATTCATACAGCGAAACCAAGTTGACTGACGGCTGGAACCGCATCACCGGCGTCTATGACGGCTCAATAATGCGAGTCTATGTAAACGGCCGCCAGATCGTTGAGATCAGCCTGCCCGGCGGCAAAATCGACTCCAGTCAATACCCCGTAAACATTGGCCGCAACTCCGAGGTTGCCACTCGCGTCACCACCCTGCCGATCCGCCGGGCAAGAATATACAACCGTCCCTTAACCCCCCAAGAGGTCGCCGACCCTGATTCCCGCTCCGCCGACGGCCTTGTATTGGATATGGATTTAACCACGATCGCCGGCTACGAACCCCTGCCCAACCCACGCAAGCTAAAACGCTTCTTCGCCTATGGCGGGGACTTCGGCGATGCCCCAACCGACGAGAACTTCTGCTGCAACGGCCTGATGCACCCCGACCGCAAGCCAAACCCCCACTGCTGGGAAGTAAAGAAGGTCTATCAAAACGTCGCCGTCACTCCCATCGACCTGAGTACAGGCAAAGTCCGGGTCTTTAACAAGCAATTCTTCACCGACCTGAACCTATTCGAATGCACCTGGACCCTTCGCATAGACGGCCGAGAAACGCAATCCGGCTCGCTCGGACGGATCGACCTGCCGCCGCAGCAGCAAACGGACCTGACAATACCATTCAAACACGCTGCCCAGCCGGGCGAAGCGCTCTTGACCGTCCAATTCAGGCTGCCCGAAGACAACACTTGGGCGCAAAAAGGCCACATCGTAGCCTGGAGCCAGCTTCCAATAACCCCCATCCAGCCGAAGCGGCAATCCCCGCGCGCCGACAACAATGAGCCTGTAAGCCTCGCAGCGACGCCCGAGACATTCACAGTTACCGCCCCCAAACTCGCAGTAGTGGTCAACCGTAAGAACGCTGCAATTGAATCCCTCAAATGCGGGGGCCGGGAATTTCTCGACCGGCCCTTGACGCCGAATTTCTGGAAGGCGCCGAACGACAATCAGTATCGCAACAACTACCGCGGCCAGCTCGGACAATGGCGAACTGCGGCCCCGCAGCGAAAGGTGACATCCGTAGAAGCCGAGCAGATCGAAATCGGCCACGTCCGCATTACTGCAAAAATGACTCTCCCCGTAAACGACGCCGACTATCAAATTACCTACGACATCCTCGCCCCCGACACCCTCCTCGTCTCCGCCGAATACAAGCCCGATCCGTCCAAAAGGGCCCCCCTGCTCCCCCGCTTCGGAATGACCTTCGCCGTTCCCGAACAATACGCCAATGTAAAATGGTATGGCAGAGGTCCCCACGAATCCTACGAGGACCGCAAAACCGGCGCCGAGATCGCAATCTACCAAAGCCAGGTCCGCCAGATGGTCTTCCCCTACATCCGCCCCCAGGACACCGGCAACCGAACCGACACCCGCTGGTTTGAAATCACCGACTCGAAAGGCCGCGGCCTGACTATCTCGATGCTCGACCAGCCCTTTAGCTTCAGCGCCTGGCCCTACACCATAACCGACGTCGAATCGGCCGCCCACGATTACGAGCTACCTTACCGCGAGTTCACAACCGTCTTCATCGACTCAAAACTACACGGCGTCGGGGGCGATAATTCCTGGGGCGCTCTCACACACCCCCAATACACCATCCCCGCCGACAAACCCCAAATTCTCAAATTCTCAATCCAGCCAACCCCATGACCGGCGCCTCCATCCCGTTTAGCCCTCGGACCTGTGCCGAGGGCTTTTCCTTACGCCCTAATTTGCTGCTGAGTATCCGCAACTGAGCGACTTTATGAGACTTTTCTGCGTATTCGCTGCAAATCCCCGTTTGAGGCGAAAAAAAAATAAAAAAACCGTTGTCGATAGGACGGCGAACCGCTATCATACCCCCCTAAAATGAATAAGGGCAAATTCTAACGATGGCGACCGTTGCAGGAAAGAACCCGACGACGGCGATGCTTAGATTATTATTCCTATTCCAATTAGGAGGAAAATAAGTGAGTGCTGATGGCGTTGACATTCAGGTGATCCAAGACAAGGTAATTGACATTATCAGCGAGCAAATGGGCGTGGACAAGGCCGAAATATCACGCGAAACATCGTTCATAAACGACCTAAACGCCGACTCCCTCGACACGGTTGAGCTCGTCATGGAGTTCGAGGACGAATTCGATATGAGCATACCTGACGAGGAAGCCGAGAAAATCCAAACCGTCGGCGCCGCGATTGACTACATCGTCAAAATAGCGAAGTCCAAGGACACAGAGTAGCGAACAAATTCGATGAGCAAACGGCGAATTGTTATCACGGGCCTGGGGTGTATCACCGCCTTGGGCGAATCCGCCGACCGGGTGTTTTCTGCGCTGTGCGAGGGAAAAAGCGGCATCTCCAATAT
>DATEBC010000027.1:0-3562 GCA_035288065.1 Sedimentisphaerales bacterium
CTCCCCTAAAGGGGGGATGGCAACGCATACGACATACGACATCCTATATACGACTTACGACGCCCGACATGACTAAGCCCAGCTCATTTATCGGAGCAACGGCGGCCTGGCTGCTGTCGCTTTTCAGGAAAGCCACGGCCAAGCCGACCGCCGAGGACCTGAGCAAAGCGGAATTCAAGACGAGCACTCAGGGTATGGGCGTTCGCTTCAGTGAGAGGATACGCGATGTCTTTCGGTTCAAATGGATAAAACGACACTGAGAGTTCGCCGGGGACGATTTCCGCAAATTTTTGCTATTCGGTCCCTTCAATGCCCCGCCGTAAGGCCCGCCGCGGCGGGGGGCTTGCGAGATGCCGGCCTTTGGTTGGGCTGTCGGCCGAGAGGGCGACTCCAAAATTTTATCGGGTGTTGGCTAAAATGGCGAACTTTTTTACCCCGGACCGCGTACAAATAAACAAGAACAGGCACAACAAAGAGTTTTCTTGCTAAAGTGGCATCTGTGTGCTTGCCGATAAGAAAACCGAAATTAAAAACTAAGTTTTTTCTCCCCTCCGGAAAACATCGAGTGACGCCACGTTGCTCGATGTTTTCTTTTGCCGCCTGTTTGCAGAGCAGCCAAAGACCGAAAACATGTAGCGGTGGACAGTGCGAAGGATTAGAATAGACAATAGTATCTGTCATTCCTGCGTAGGCAGGAATCCAAAATACATGAAACAACAGTGTTAACCTGTGTTAATCCCTATGGGACCGTGGGTCCGTGTCAAGAAAACAGTATCAGCCAGTTTGGGTTATTAACCAGGCCGAGGCGCACGCTCGAAAGTTGATGTCATGATAATCAGGACAAGAGCATATCCAAGAGCAGGCTTGATCGGCAATCCTTCCGACGGTTTCTTCGGCAAAACGATTTCTTTCACTTTCAAGAATTTCTCCGCCGAGGTCGTCCTCTACGAATCGCCTGACCTTGAGATCCTGCCCAGCAGCAAAGACCACTCCGTCTTCGCGAGTGTAAGCGAGCTGGTCAACGATGTCCGCCTGCACGGCTACTACGGCGGCATACGGCTGCTCAAGGCAACGGTCAAGCGATTCTATGATTACTGCCATGCGCACGATGTTGAGCTTCACGACAGGAACTTCACTCTCCAATATAAATCAAGCATCCCTCACGGCGTCGGGTTGGCCGGCTCCAGCGCTATAATCACCGCTTGCCTGCGGGCGCTTATGGCCTTCTACGGGGTCAGCATTCCCAAATACACCCAGGCAAACCTTATTCTCGCCGCCGAGCTTGAGGAGCTGCACATCGCCGCTGGTCTCCAGGACAGGGTAGCCCAGGTCTATCAGGGCCTGGTCTATATGGACTTCAACAAGGAGCTTCTTACCAAGCGCGGCTACGGCGAATACGAGAACCTCGACCCGGCGCTTCTGCCTTCATTATATATTGCCTACCGAGAGAACCTGGCCAAAGTCTCCGGAGCGGTCCATGATAATATTCGGGGACGTTTTGATCGCGGAGATCCGGCAGTCATATCAGCTATGCTTTACTGGGCCGGATTGACCGACAAGGTTAAGACGCGCCTGTTGAAAGGGCGAAAAGAAGAAATCGGCGACCTGATGAACTGCAATTTCGACCGAAGACGAAAGATTTACACAATCAGCCCCGAGAATCTGCAAATGGTCGAGGAGGCTCGTCTTGCCGGCGCAAGTGCAACATTCACCGGTTCAGGCGGAGCGATTGTAGGGGCGTACAAGGATGAGAAGATGTTCGCGGCCCTCAAGAGCCGCCTCGGCAAATTGAAGATAAAGGTCATCAAGCCGGTTATCGCGCTGCCCAACACGGATGGTGTAGTATGATTCGCAAAGCTGTCATTCCCGCCGCCGGTTTCGGCACTCGCTTTCTGCCCGCCACTAAATCCCAGCCGAAGGAGATGCTCCCCATCGTCGATACCCCGGTGATTCAGTACGTCGTCGAAGAGGCCGTGGCATCCGGAATCACCGACATTCTCATTGTGATAGGCAAGGGCAAACGCGCAATTGAGGAGCATTTCGACCGGAACTTTTATCTCGAAGCGCAACTCATGGAACAGGGCAAAGAAGAAGAGCTGCAGCAGATCCGCAAAATCAGCGAGCTTGCGGACATTCACTTCGTCTGGCAAAAGCAGCTTAGGGGCCTCGGCGACGCCGTGAACTGCGCCAGGCTTCATGTCGGCAACGAGCCGTTTGCAGTCCTGCTCGGCGATACCTTGATCAGCTCCGCCTCTCCGGCGACTCAACAGCTTGTCGATGTGTATGACCGTTACGAGGGCTCCGTCGTGCTGATTCAGCAAATCGACCGGGCAAGAGTCAGCCGATACGGAGTAATCAGCGGCGACGAAGTCGCGCCAGGCATCTTCAAGATACACGGTCTTGTCGAAAAACCAACCCCCCAGGAAGCCCCCTCCACCCTGGCCGTCGCCGGACGATATGTCTTCACGCCCGACATCTTCGATTGCCTTGCAAAGATAAAACCCGGCAAGGGCGGCGAACTGCAGCTTACCGATGCGATGCAACTGATGCTGGCGAAAAAGCCTATGTATGGTCGGCTGCTCGACGGAAAACGCTATGACATTGGAGACAAGCAGGGCTTCATCAAGACCAACATTGAATTCGCTCTCAAGGACGAAGACATCTGCGGCGAATTGAAGGACTACATAAAGCAACTCGCCAAAGAGTTGTAGAAACGCCCCGGCTGCCGCTAAAGCAAGCCGCACGAACGACCGATAGTAAACTTGTACAGAAGGATGGTTCTGAAACCACAACGCAACGGAATGCCGAGTTGAGTCGTACCATGGGCATCTGTGGAGCCGAACTTTAATCGTGCCGCAAACGTATCTATAATAGGATGGGTAAGTCTTATCTGTTCGCGTGAGACAAAGGTGGCAACAAACGGGGCGTTTTGACGCAACTACAATGTTCAATTCTTTCAAGAAAAGCCGGGTAATAAAGTTCAAACACAAAGTGGCAAGCCAGATAGACGGCCATAAGTGGGCGAGCAAGATGGAGACGCAGAGGCTTGTATCCAGCAAGTCTTTCATCGAGATTGTGCCGAGAACGACTCCCAAAGCCGTCCCGTGAACTCAGCGGCCCCGCTGAACTCTGTTTAAGGATTCTTTGGGGGACTCTGAAGCGAAAAGCGTCGCCGGATACTCCCCCGCCTCCCGACGTCCCAAACCCTAAATCGACGCAACGCAAAGTTGTATGACAGAGACCAGCCGGACACTCGGACGTCCTGCCCCGCAGGCCTTACCTCTTGAGGTTCCTGGCTATGTAATATCGAAGGGCGCACTTGCAGAATACCCTGCCCGCAAACGAGAATCGGTAAACACACGGACCCCGGTTCTCAGGTGAACATTCGATGATCTTGCCCTCGCCGACAGTGGTGACTTTGCACAGATCTCTAAAACCGGACCTATAGCACACAAAACCCTTGGGGCACTTCATGGAAGCCATGATCCGTTCTATTTCCCGATTGTGCTCTTGAAGGGTTGCCATATCATCGTCGCGCCCCTGCTTATCGAGAGTTGGCCCG